>CAZBFW010000001.1:0-5890 GCA_964491135.1 uncultured Phycisphaeraceae bacterium
CCACGCGCCCGAGTCGCCGACGCTTGCGCCGGCGACCCCGCCCGCGTGATCGTCCGACGCGTCTGAACCAGCCGGGCGCGATCTTGTGGCGGTTCCCAACAAGGGCAAACCGCGTTCAGTTCTTCATTCCCGTCATGGTCACGCCCTGGATGAAATGCCGCTGGGCGAAGAAGAAGGTCAGGATCACCGGGACGGTCATGATCATCGAGCCGGCCATGATCAGGGTGAACTGGTTCTCCCGGCCGGCCAGAAAGCTGAACAGCCCCAGGGCCAGCGGGTAGAGGCGCTGGTCGTTCACGTAGATCAGGGGCGTCATGAAGTCGTTCCAGACGAACATGAACGTGAAAATGGACACCGCCGCCAGGGTCGGCCGCATCAGGGGCAGGGCCACCGTGAAGAAGATTCGCGTCCAGCCGCAGCCGTCGATTTTCGCGGCGTCCTCCAGGTCGCGGGGGATGCCTTTCATCGCCTGCCGAAGCAGGAATACGGCAAACGCGTTGACGGCCAGGCAATTCGGCACCCAGAGCGGGGCCAGCGTGTTGTACCAGCCCAGGTACTTGTACACGACGAACGACGGAATCATCGTCACCTGCGGCGGAATCATCAGCGTGGCCAGCACCAGCACAAAGCTCAGCTCGCGCCCCGGCCAGGTCAGCCGGGCGAAGGCAAACGCCACCAGCGCGCAGCTCAGGGCCGTGCCCAGCACGTTCACGATCACCAGGAAAACACTGGTCTTGAAATATCGCCAGAACGGCACCTGCTCGAATGCCTTGCGGTAGTTTTCCGTGCCCTTCGCCCAGAACGCCTCGGGCGTCGAGCTGCGGCTCAGCCGCACGCGCAGCTTGATCGTGCGCGGACCGTGATCGTATTGCGGCCCGCGATCCACTTCCTCCAGCAGGATGTACTGCCGCGCGACCAGGCGCTCGTCGTCCGAGCTCGGCTCCTGCAGGTTCACGTCCCACCAGGTGTCCTCACCCAGGTAGCGGGGTGAAGCCGAACGAAGCAGGCGGCCGCCCGTTTCGATGAACAGCCGCAGATCATGCCAGGTCTGGTCACGGCGCAGGCTCAGGCTGAGGCGCTTGAAATCCTCATCGTAATCGAACGGCAGTTCCAGCACCGTGGAAAGCTCGAATGCATCACCCTTGGTGAAATCGTATTGCAGCAGGGCCACTGGCCGTTCGCTCTCTTCTCGAGCGTGCAATACCACCGGGCCGGACTCGATCTTCCAGACTTCGTGAACCGGCCGGTCGCCCGTCAGGTCATGAATGGCGTATTGGCGGTCCTTGACGAGGACCTTTCCGACCGAAAAGTAGCGGCAGGCCTGGTCGAACACTTTGTTCAGTGCCGACATGTCAACGGCATTGCCCAGCTTCGCGCGAAAGACGCTTTCCTCGTCACCCCGCCACGAGTCCAGCGGAACGCTGAGCCGCAGGTCCCAGAACAGCCCCTCCACCATCTCCTGACGAAGAACCACGCGGTCCAGCATTTCCACCCGGTCATCCGTGGCCGCCGCCAGCCATTCGTCTACCCGTGCCCCCAGTTCCTCGTCAACAGCGGCCTGCATCCAGTGTTCCCACCGGTGCCGCCCCACGTCTTCGGGCTGTTCCACCTCTGGAAACTGCCGGTCGTCAACATAAGGACTGATGCTCCGCGGAATCGGCCGCTGCGGCAAAATCGACACCTCGGCGCTTTGCACCTCCTTGTCGAGCTTCCAGCTTGTCCCCACCAGCCAGAAGTACGGCAGCGCAAAGGTCACCGACCCGCCGATGAGCACGGCGTGCAGGAGAAGGGTCTGCCAGAATGGTCGACGACGGTCCATAATTCAAAATGTCAAATTGCCAATGTCAAATGTCCAATGACCGACGTCACCGCATCGCGCGTTCCTCTTGCCTTCGCCATTTGACATTGGTCATTGGACATTTGACATTGGACATTGGTCATTCTCCCGCATAGTGCACCCATTTCTTCGAGACGCGCATGTTGATGAGCGTCAGAACGATCACGATCACGAATAACACCCAGGCCATGGCAGCGCCATAGCCCAGGCGGAAGAAGGAAAAGCATTCGTCGAACAGCTTATATACGTAGAAGTAGGTCGACCGCACCGGCGACCCGTTCGGCGTCATGATGTAGGCCTGGGTGAAGATCTGGAACGTTCCGATCAGCCCCATCACCAGGTTGAACAGGATGTAGGGCGAAAGCATGGGCAGCGTGACGTGCCGGAACCGGCCGATCGGGCCGGCCCCGTCCAGGGCGGCCGCCTCGTACAGGTGCCTGGGAATCTCCCGCAGGCCCGCCAGCCAGATGATCATGCTCGCGCCGGAACCCCAGAGAATCATGATGATCAGGGCCGGTTTGGACGTGGCTTCACTCGTAAGCCAACTGATCGGCGTACGCGGGCCGACACCGAACCTCGCCCGACACCAGTCGATCACGGCCTCGATGCCCGAAAGCTGCAGCATCCAGTTCATCAGGCCGTTCTGGGCGTTGAAGACCCAGATCCACAACACCGACGCGGCCACCACGGGCATGATGGCCGGCAGGAAGAACGTGGTGCGATACACGCTCATGGCCCGAACGCTGGCGTTCAACAGCATGGCGAGCGCGAGTCCGACGACCATCCCCAAGGGCAGCCCGATCGCCATGAAAAGCGTGTTGCCCAGGGCCTGCCGAACGCCGCCCACCGGCGCCCAGTCGGTGGTGAACATCTCGGCGTAGTTCGCCAGGCCGATGAAGCGAGCCGGACTGATCACGTCATACTGGGTGAAGCTCATCACCAGGGAGAAGAACATCGGCCCGCCGGTCAGGATGATGAACCCGATGATCCACGGCGACGCAAACCCGAGACCCACGTACCACTCCCGGCGGAACAGGCCGCGCGTCGAGTACTTCTTGCGAAAACGCCGATACGCCAAGCCGGCCAGTCCCAACAGAACCACTCCGTACAGCAGCATGGGGTACAGCCAGCGCAGTTCCGGTCCACGGGGCGGAGCGAAGAAAAGGTCCAGGGCCCGCTGCACCTTCTCGGTGTTGAGGCGAAGCGCCTCGGCCGGCGTGCCGCGGTGGTTCCAGGCGTAGTCCTGGGCATCCGCCTGGGCGTTCCACAGTTTGAGGCCCTCCGGGGAGACGGGTCGATACCGAGCGTTCGGAAGCAGGCCGATAAACGTGTCCAGCGCGTTGCGCAGTCGCACGGGCATTTCGGGTATGTTCACGTAGAGGTCGAGCTGCTGCTGGTTCAGAACGCGGTTGGCCATCAGCCGCGGCATGTAGAGCCGTCCCTGGGCCCGCTCCCGCTGGGCGTCATGGTTGTTCATGATCAAGCCGCCCGTCGCCGACGAGAGGTACTTGACCAGCCACCAGGCCGCCTCCTGCTTCTCCTCCGGGCAGGTGGCCGGGATGCAGTACGCGAACCCTCCGACCCACGTGACAGGCCGGCGTCCGGCTTCAAGCTCGCGCCGAGGCATGGGCGGTGGAGACGTCCCGAACTCCATGTCGCGTTTGTACCGGGCCAGATCGCGCAGGAACCAGTCGCCGTTGATGAACATCGCGATCTGGTCCTGGAAGAACGGGTCCTGCGCGGCGGCCTGGAACGATTTCTTGAAGGCATTCACGGCCGACACGCCACCCATGGCATCGTAGACGTCTACCGTGAACTGCAGGGCCTCCTCGATGCGCGGATCATCCAGGGTGCACCTGCGACCGTCCGGGCTCATGAACTCCCCGGCGTTCATCCAGCCATAGTGAAAGAGCCAGCCGTTCCCATGGTTCGGCTCAAAGCCGACCACTTTGAGCTTGCCCTCCTCGTCCCAGCGACTGAGCCGAAGCGTGTAGCTGTCCTGATCGAACACCTTGAGCGTCGGACCGGACCGCTGGTTCAAGACGAGCGGCTTGGCGGCATACGGAGTCTGCAGGCGCAGGGTGCGAGAACTTTCAACTTCAGCCACCAGGCAGCGCGTCACGTTGCCGTTACGATCGATCAGGCACGCCGTATCTCCAGGGCGAACCCCGGTCGCTGCGAAATCCGCCGTCTCGCTGGTCACACGCGAGCCGTCCACACGGGCATCCTCCACGTGGACGCGCTTGGCGAGCAGTTGTTCCCAGGTACCCGGCGGCGCAGGCTTGCCGCCGGCGTCCACCAGTTTCGCTCCCTGGAGGAGTTTCGAGTTGTAGTAGAGGGCGCGGTCGTCCATGTAATTGGGCACGCCGTACTGCCCGCCCTTGTAGCGGCACTCGTCCCAGGTCGCCTCGTAGTAATCTCCCGGCCGGACGGCGTACTGCTCCAGATGCGCCAGGCGGGCTTGCAGTTTCTCGATTTCCTGCGGATCGCCTTTGGCAGTCGATATGTCCTCAATCCGTCGGCGTGTCTCCTCGATCTCGCGCCGGTCCTTCTCGATGAACGGCTGCAAATCCAGAAACGCGTTGCGGGCCGCCCACTGGCAGATGGCAAAGCGGTCGTATTCCACCACTTCGGGAGGAACGCCGCCCGCAATCCCGCACATCAGCCGCTGGGGATTTCCCTCGCCCTCCAGCCCCGTGCGAGCCGCGCTGGACCCGAGAATTCCCTTGTACTGCGGAAATGCCCGTTCGAACGCGTCGACCGCGTCGATGTGCCGCCCTTCGATGACTCCGTTGAACCAGATCGTGACTTCGACTGCGTCCCGGATGTGCTCGGACCCCGGGCGCGGATGCAGCCACCACAACAGGCCGATCAGAACGGTGCCGGCAATCCAGTAACGCAGGCTCGGCATCACACGTGTCCACAAACCCCGGATGCACAGCCGGGAATCCTCATCCTCGCGAAATGCGCTAAACCGGTCAAGTGCCGGACCGCTTACCGGATCGGCGGCACCCGAACGTCATGCCCCAAACAGATAGCGCAGCGCCGCATCAAGTTCCTCTCGCCAGGCCCGCTCGTTGTGCTCAGCTCCCGCCACCTCGTAATGGACCAGGTCCTTGCCGTCACGCCAACCACGCCGGCGAAGAGTCTTCACGACTTGACGCGTTCCGACCGCACCGTCTGCACCGCGCCCACCCGTACCGTTGTAGAAGTAGATCCGAACCGGAACCTTTGCCGTCTGCTCCACCACGGTCATATACGGGTTGTTCTCCACGCCGAACACGACAAACGACGGCGAAAGGCAACCCGCCTGTCCAAACACGTCCGGCCGCAGCAACGCCGCCTGCAATGAAATCAGGCCGCCCATGCTCGCGCCCATGATGGCCGTACTCGCAGCCTCCGGTCGAGTCCGATACCGCTCGTCGATCAGTGGTTTGAGCGTCTCAACCAGAAATCGCAGATACGGATGCGAGTCCGCAGACCGAATGTCAGGCCCCGGCCCGTACTCCTCCATCCGGTCCGCCGTGTTCCCCACACCCACCGCGATGAACGGGATGATCACGCCCCTGCGAATGAGCGCGTCGGCTTGGAGGTTCAGGGCCCAGCCGCCGTGCCCGAACGGTTCCACCGGGTCGTCCCAGCAGTTCTGCCCATCGTGCAGATAAAGCACCGGGTAGCGCTCATCCCCGCTGTCGTCGTATCCCGGGGGGAGATACACGTAGATGTCTCGTGGTTTCAGGCCCGGCACGCCCGTTTCCAACAACGGGATCACCTCAATCCGACCGCGGTCCGGAGAAGCCTCAACGACCAGACCGGCCGGGCTGCCCGCTCGGCTGGTGCAGCTCCACGCATGAGGATCCACCACCCGGCGAAAACGCTCCGCCGTCACCTCGTAGGTGTACGCGAGCCGATCGCCCAGACGGGAACGTTCCAGCGAAACCGCCCAGACCGGACGGCCCGGGACCAGACGCTGCATGGGATACCCCGTGCGGCGACCAACCTCCGCCAGCGACAAAGCCACGGCTGTTGCCGCCGGGTCGTAGTGAACCCACG
>CAZBFW010000001.1:5900-27281 GCA_964491135.1 uncultured Phycisphaeraceae bacterium
CCGCCAGCGCCCCCTCCAGTTCGCCGACTGCCGCGGGATGCGGAGCCGGGGGAACCATCTCCACGGGCCGGTCCGCCAGGTGGGTTGGCGTTTCGCGCGCGTCCGTGGGAATCCCCAGGTAGACGATGGCATTCGCGTAGCCCGCCGTGCGCAGGGGGTTTGCAGGGTCCGTCTGCCAATCGCTTCCGTCGATGACAAACTTGTACTCGTGCCGCCCGGCCTCGAGCACCACGGTGGTGTGAAACGTGCCGTCTTCGTCGGGGCCGTCCATCCGCCGCGCCGCCGGGTCCCAGCCGTTGAACGTGCCCGCCAGGTGGACGGACTGGACCGGCGCGTCCGGACGAAATCGGAACGTCACCTGATACTGCCCGCCACCCAGATCCAGCGCATCCACAGATGACGGAAACGCCGGCTTCGCCTCGCGGCGCAGGGGCTCGTCCGACCTCTCCTGACTGCAGGACATCGGCAACGCCAGAAGGAGGGCCAACAGCACGGGAGCTCCCGATCTCGGGCACGTCCTTGGCGTTCGCGGAACTCGATGGATAGGCATGGCGGGCAACCTCCCCGCCCCCACCTTATGGCGCCGCCCGGATCAACCGTCAACCGGGAGCGTGCCGACCGTGCTTGGCGCGGCCCGGTTATGAGTGCAATTCCTTAGTCCCGACGGAAATCGGGGCTTCGGATAACGGTGCGTTTCGGCTATAATGGGGTGTCCACGCGGGCGCTGGATGGGCTGCCATCTGCGTGAGTCGGGTGATCGTGTCGGGCCTTGTCCGACTTTTCAATCGGCCGGCAGTGCAGCTCGGATTTGAACCGGTTTAGTTCCCGCCTCTGCCTGGGGCATCGCCGTTGCGGGTACGACGACGGGCAAGGGCCGGAACGCAGTTGTTCCTCACGCTGGGAGTCACTCATGAACGCATCCGCCGTTCTCCTCGGACTGATGCTGAGCACCGCGGCCGCCTCAAACGACAACAACGTGGAGTGGAACGGGATCAGCCATATCGACTGGCTCGACCGGCGCCCGATCTGCCCGGTCAACGGCGAGACGTTTGACGTTCACGTCCAGTGCTACACGTATGACCTCACCGGGGTCCGCGTGCGTGTTGATGACGGGACGGCCACCTGGGTGGACGCGTACTGGTCTCACAATGTCGGTCCGTATGACGTCTGGGTTGCCACGGTGCCGGCCACGGCGTCGGACACGCTGTCGTACTACATCGAGTTGACCGACGGCACGGAGACGGACTATCTCAGCGCAACCGGCATGAGCGACGATGTTCCCACCGACGGCGGCTGGGTTCTGGACTACGACACCGTAAGCCACGCTCCGATCGGTGCCACCCTCACCAGCCAGGGTGCCGCCTTCAAGGTCTGGGCCCCAACGGCGTCGTCCGCGTCCGTGCGCGGGCAGTTCAACTCCTGGGGTCAGACGCCGCTCCAAACCGACGGAAATTACTGGTGGGGCCACGCATCGGGAGCCCAGGACTACCACAACTACAAGTTCTACTTCAGCGGCACCTCCTGGCAGCAGGATGCCCGCTTCCGCACGTACAACCCGAACGACAACAGCAACTCGATCATCCGGGACCCCCTGGCGTACGAATGGAACGATCAGGGCTTCACGCCGCCGGCTTTCGAGGACATGGTGATCTACGAACTGCACGTCGGCACCTTTTCCGGCAAGAACGACGGCACCGGCGATCGCATGGGACGATACCGCGACGTGGTCGACCGTCACCTGGATCATCTTGCCTGGCTCGGCGTAAACGTGGTCCAACTGATGCCCGTGGCGGAGTTCAACGGGTACAACTCCTGGGGCTACAACCCGACCAACCAATGGGGCGTCGAGGAATCCTACGCAGAGAGCGCCGCCAGCAGCCCGGACGACCTCAAGTACATGATCGACCGACTCCACGAGGCGGGCATCGCCGTCGTGCACGATGTGGTGTACAACCACTTCTCCTTCGACGGCAACTACCTGTGGTGGTATGACGGCGGACAAATCTACTTCGACAATCCCGCGGTGAGTACGCCCTGGGGCAGCCAGGCGGACTTCGACCGGTGGGAGGTGCAGGACTACATCGCGGACAACCCCATCTTCTGGCTGGACGAGTACCACATGGACGGAATTCGCATGGACGCAACCCAGTACATGCGCGACACCGCCATGTTCCCCGACGGGCAGCCGTCCGGCTGGGCACTGATGCAGCGGGTCAACGCGGCCATCGATCGCCGGGCCGTGCATAAAATCTCCATTGCCGAAGAACTGCCCAACAGCACCGCGATCACGGACCCCTCCGGAGGCGGCTTCGACGCACAATGGCACGATTCCTTCGTGGACAACGTGCGGCAGGAGATCACGGACGCCCGCTACGGGGCGGCCGGCGTGGAGGTCTGGAAAATCCGCGATGCCATCAATGATTTCTCGTACCCGGACAAGTCACGCCTGGTGCGATACGTGGAAAGCCACGACGAGGCCGGCAACGAACAGCGACTGCCCTACACGTTCGACAGCGACCCGCAGAGCGTGTGGGCCAAGGGCCGGTGCAAGCTGGCCCAGGGCTTGGCCATGCTGTCGCCGGGAATCCCGATGTTCTTCCAGGGCGGCGAATGGCTCGAGGAGATCTACTTTGACAGCCAGTACGCCAACCGGCTGGATTGGAGCAAGGCGATCAGCCGCTCGGCCTTCACCCTGTACTTCCACGACCTCATCCGCGTCCGGCGGGGCAACTGCTCCATGCGGGCCAACGCCGGATTCAACGTCCACCACACGAACGACACGGACAACGTCATTGCCTTCCACCGCTGGGACCTCTCGGGGAACCAGACCCTCGTGGTGGCCAGCGTGAACAACTCCGACCTGTACAACTATCGCATCGGCTTCCCGTCGGCCGGAACCTGGTACGAGATCCTCAACAGCCAGGCGTCGGCCTATGACGGAAACGGAGTGGGCAACGGCGGACAGGTGGTGACCGAAGCGGTGGCCTGGGACGGCCTGTCCAACTCTGCGGCCCTGACCATCCCCCAGATGGGGCTGTTGGTGTTCCGGTACGAGGACCCGCCCGGGCGTTACCCCGATCTGGACTTCGACGGCGACGTGGACCTTCGCGACTACGCCCTGCTGCAACTCCAGGCCGGCGCACAGGGTTGCGGCCTGAACGCCGACTTCAACGAGGATGCCCGCGTGAACGCAGGCGACGTCGCGGAACTGGTGTGGAACCTCACGGGGCCGAATTGAACCGCCGCTGCGACCCCGCTTTTCAAGATCCGGTGAAGGCGGCTGCGAACACCTGGATGTCCGCCAGATCGACGTCGATGTCGCCTTCGAAGTCAAAGACGGCGCAGCCCGGGCCCATCGCGCCGCCCGTCGGACCGGTTATGCACGCGGCGAAGGCCGCGTAGTCCGCGGCATCCACGTCTCCATCGCCGTCCCAGTCGCCGATTAACGTCTGCAGAGCCAGCGTAACATGCTGCGCGCCCGGCACGTCGTTCAGGTCCAGCGGAACCGTACCCAGGTCCCCGTACCCGCCGCCCAGTCCGGGGAGGAACTGGTTGCCGATCACACCGTTGCTGCGGACGAGAACCGCGGCCATGCGAATCGTCCCTTCCGCCGCGGCGATGCCCAGGTCCGCAAACGGCAGGCTCATCTCAAAACCGCTCGTCGCGGTGCCCGCACCGGAAGCGTCCGTGTCCGTCACCCCGGCCGTGTTCCCGTTGTGCAGGGCCACCTGCATTCCGTTCGGGTTGCTCGCCCCCGTCAGCAGCCCGTCGAGGTCGTTCACCGTACCCGAACCGACGAATCGTTTCGTGCCGCCCCCGCCCGTCGCCAGTTCATAATGGTCCACGTAGATCGTGCCGCTGTACGCATTCACATGAACCACCACGTCCACGGCAAACCCCGCATCCAGGACGAGCCCGCTGATCGCGTTCAAGTTGCCCGGCGGTGTCGGGAAGGAGCTCGTCGCGAGCGTGTTCTGACCGCCCGGTGCGGTATCGAAGAAGAGCATCAACGCGGTGCCCCCGGTGTCCAGGTTCCCCGTGATCCCCACGCGAAGGGTCTCGTCCTGCACGCGGACAAAGAGCTGATTCAACTCGTTGACGTTGTCGCCCATCCCCGTCGCGTTGTCCTGTGTCGCTCGCAACGACCCCGGACCCAGGTCCGTCGGAATGTCCAGCCCGTCGATCTCCTGCGGCGGCGGATCCCCCGGCACCGCGTTCACCTCGAGAACATGGTACCCGTAGGCGGCCAGCGAAACGGGGTAGGCTGCCTGATTCGCCGTCGTCAGGTTTGTCATTGCCTGTCCTGTCAGTACGTCCTGAACCGGGGATGAGCCGCCCGGAATGGAGGCATTCGACAGGTCCAGCGTCGTCGTGACCGCATTGCCCGATACGTTGATCACCACCAGCGCGGTCTGCTCGTCCGCCCGGTACCGAAAAAACGCCCACAGCCGCGAACTGCCCGTCGTCACCGCATGATACGTCCCGCGGCGCAGCGCAACGTTGCCCTTCCTCGCCGCAATCAGCTCCCGATACGCCTCCAGTAGCGAGCCCGCCACCCCCTGCTGCTCTTCCACCGACCGCCCGTCGTTGTTCTGTGAGAACCGGTTGCTGTACGCCTGGCTGTGCAGCGCGAAGTAGTTGCTCATCGGCGCGCCGGCCACCGCGTTCCACTTGAACGGCTCCCGCATCGGGATGTCGTTCGCGTCGCTGCCGTAGCTGGCCTTCGTCCCGCGCATGCCGATCTCGTCACCGTAGTAGACGATGGGCGGGAACGGCTGCGTGAGCAGCACGGCCGCGGCCGCCTTGCCCTTGGCAAAACCGTCCCCGATCACGGAGGCCAGGCGATCCACGTCGTGGTCCCCGATGATGCCCACAAACGTGCCTTCCGCCGGCAGGGCCGCCAGCGTGGCCGCCATCTGGTTGTACAACGGCGCCGCCTGCTCGCTCGCCAGCGCATCCCGCGCCGCGAACTCGAACGGCTTGGTCATGGCCGCGTCAAACACCGGGAGCAGCTCCGCCCCATGGCTCCCCCAGTCCGCCTGCTCTGCAAACGTGAAAACGGCCGGGTTCACCGCCAGGAGGGCCTGCTTCCAGGGCGCCCAGAAGTCGTCGAGGTTGTAGCCCCAGCCGTTGGGCCCCTGGGAGTACGACTCCCACACGTGATCCAGACGGTAGCCGTCGATCCCGTCGGACGGATCACCGTCACCGTCGGGATCGAGCCAGTGGAGCGACCACTGCGTCACCAGGTCCACGGGGCCGGAGTTGTTCAGGTTCCAGTGGATGAATCGCACGGTGCCGCCGCTCCAGGTAGTGAACGTGGAACCCAGGTATTCCGTGTTGGCCGAGTTCGTGAATGCCAGCCAGTCATCGTACGGGCTCGACGGGTTGCCGTACGCATCCTGAAACCATTCGTAATCCCGGTTGATCCCGTACACCACAAAGTCGAGGAACACCTTGATGCCGCGGGCGTGGGCAGCCTCCACAAATGCCAGGAACTCCCCCTCCGTGCCGAACCAACTGTTCACTTGGTCCGCCGGCCCGTGGTGATACCCGTGATACGCCGGCGACGGATACACCGGGTTCATCCACACCGCCGTGACGCCCAGGTCCTCCAGGTAATCCAGCGACGCGGTCATCCCGCCGAAATCCCCGAAGCGATACGTATCATTGTCGGAATCCCGCCAGGCGATGGGCATGAAATGGTAAAACACCTCATCCGCGCCCGCCTGATCCCCCGGCCCCGCCGTGCACGGCGCCGCCGTCATGACAATCGCCAGTAAACACGGGCCCAACAGAGTCTTCATGAATCCGGTCTCCAACAGGCCGCGCCGGATGATCCCCACCCCACGCATCCGCCTTGACACAACACGCGGGGCCGGCGCGAAGGCCGGCCCCGCTCGTACGCTCTTCATTTACACCGTCGCATCCACACACAAACGTCACGGGCCAGTAAACGCTTCCTGGAACACCGCAAAGTCTTCCAGGTCCACGTCGTCGTCCAAGTCAAAGTCGAACACGTCGCACCCGGTCCCCACCGGACCGTTGTCCGGGCCCGTCATGCAGCCGGCGAAGAGGATGTAGTCGGTCTGGTCCACAACGCCGTCGCTGTTCGCATCGCCGGGCAGCAGAATGAGGTAGGTCAGTGCCCGGGCGTTGTAGTTCCGGTTCGCGTCCGGGAAGGTCGGGCGGGTGAAGTCGATGTTGGTCTGGTCGGCCACGGTCACTTTCATCTCGCCCGTGTCACCGCGCAGGGACGGCAGCGACTGGTCGGAACCCCAATCCCCACCGTAGTTCACGATCATCGCCCAGATGTCGATCGTGTTCTGCGTTGTCGGGTCAATACCGAGATCCGCAAACGGAATCCTCAGCTCGAACCCGGTGGTCATGGTCGCGGCCATGGCGGCGATCTCCGCGGGCGTCATCGTCCAGATGCCCGACGCGATATCGAAATCACCGCAGGCGGGCACGCCGTGGTTGGGGTTCAGGGCCGCGATATTGTACGCCACTCGCATCCCGTTCGGGTTCGTGCCGCCTTGCAGCACGCCGCCCGTCAAGTCCAACAGCGAATAGCCGTAGTACAGCCCGGCCTCGACGCCGTCCAGCAGGACACGCCCGTCCACATATACATTGCCCCCCGACCGGTTGACTTCGATCGCAAAGTCATACAGCGGGTCCGTATCGTCCGTTCGCTTCGGCAGAGAATGACCGCGGGAGGTCATCCCGCCCGCCGCACCGCCGCCGTTGCTGCCATTCGTGGCGACCAGGGTTCGCTCACCGCCTACCTGCGTGTTGAAGAAGACGATCAGTTTGTTTCCGCTCCCGGTGTTGCCCGTGATTCCCAGGTACAGGTAGTGAGCATCGTTGTCGACCCACAGGCCGTCCAGTTCGTTCTCGACCACCAGTTCCACGCCGGTGGACGCCGTCTGGTCGCCGTACCTGGTCCACGTGGCCTGCGTCGCCACCAGGGTCGCCGGCGCGTACACCCCGTCCGTAATCACGCCGTCAAACACCGGGGCCGACGCGCCCACGTCGTTCGCCAGCAGGCTGACCGCGGCGAACTGGTCGCCGTCCCAGCCCAGGTTCTGGTCATCGTCCAGGTTGATCTGCGGCCATCGTCCGTCCCAGTTTGGCGCCCCGGGCTGCATGGGCGGCAGGGACTGATTGCTTACCGCGCCGCCGCCGCCGCCCGTGATCAGGGCCATAACCTTGATCGACTGGTTCCGGGTCAGCCCGAGGTCCGCCAGGGGCGCCCGGATCTCAAATCCCAGCGTGGCCGTCGTGGGATCCCCCGTCAGGTCGACGCCGTTCACCCCGACGGTGTTCCGGTTGTCAATCGCAATGCGCCAGTCGGCCAGGCTGTACCCCTGGTCCGCACACTCGGTGTCAGGGAATCCGGGACCGCCGCCGGCCAGGTCACCCACGCCGTTGTTCACAACGCCCTGCCCCAGGTAGCATCGCGTGGCGTAGATCGGCAACGTCTCGACCACCGTCGTATCGGGGGAGTCGAACGTCAGCCCCGGCATGGGGTTCGCGCGAAGCCGGTACAGGCTGGCGTGGATGTCGGCATTATACAGGTCGATGGCAATCGCCCGGGTGGGAGCAAACGTGGACGCCGCGTCCAGGCCTTCATCGAACTTTGCACCAAGGTTGACCAGCGATCGTTCCGCGTAGTCGTCGCTCGGGTCTTCCGGCGTGCCGTTGTCATTAATCACGACCTCGCCCCCCAGCTCCTGCACTGCGTACGGAGGGCCGCCGCAGAGCTCGGCCTTCAGCACGTTCTGCCCGTTGCTGTCGGCGTTCTGG
Source organism: uncultured Phycisphaeraceae bacterium (assembly GCA_964491135.1). Classification (GTDB taxonomy): domain Bacteria; phylum Planctomycetota; class Phycisphaerae; order UBA1845; family UBA1845; genus JAFGJQ01. Next base: position 13,704 of record CAZBFW010000001.1, read on the forward strand.
ATGAAGATCATGACTTCGTTGCCGCCCGTCGCCAGGTTGCCGGTGATGCCGACGTACAGATAGTCGACGCCCCCATCCTGCCCCTGGGCCACCCACATGCGATCCAGCTCGCTGCCCGTGGCCGCATAGCGATAGTACGACTTGCCCCAGCCGGTTCGGTTGGTTTGGTATACACCGTCGCCTCCGAAATCGGCGGGGATGTTCAGCCCGTCAATCGGGCCCGGCGGCGCCGCGAACGTGGACAGCCCGAACATCAGGACCGCGCTCACGGCCAGACTCAGCACGAGATGTTTTGCCATGTCTTTTGCTCCTTTGCTTGCGAATCAACGGCGATCGAGCGGGACCCAACGCACCCCGCATCGCAGATCGCATTACCGCTCCACATTGTTCCGCGGGAAAGAGCTTCCTGGTCGTCCAGACCCGGCCGCAGAATGGCCTTCGCCAGGGGCTTGGGCATCTGCTTCCTTCCCCGCTCTTGCGTCCACCTCCGGGAGCCGGACCCTGCCGGCCTCGGCCCGCTCAACCACTCTCCGCCTCCGCCGCGTCCGCCCCTCAGTACGCTCTGTGCGGGGGATACGGCGACACCCGCACGCGCGGTCCGTACCGGATCGGCAGCTTCTTGATGGACGCATCCGAGTAGAACTCTACCGGCCGGACCGACTGCCCGTGAAAATCACTGAACAAGACCGCCACCCGACCGCCCGGATGCCGCTTCTCTGCCATCCTCTTGCGCCACCGTAACTGGAAATCGCCCAGGTACGGCCCGGCGGCCTGAGCACTGATGAACAGATTGGCGTATCCCTGGCCTCCCGATTCGGCTTCTGACACCGTGCTGGGCCCGGCGTCCGCGAGCAGCAACACCGTCGATGGATCATAGACACGATCCAGGTTTCCCTGAAGCCGATAACCCGCCTGAGGATCCTGCTCTCCCCGGTGGTTATCCTTCCAGCAAGCCGGATACTGGGGCGACACCTCCACCTCCGAGCCAACCACATCCTCGTTGATGCCATAGCTCAGGTAGCCCCAGTACGCGGTGCTTCCCGAACCTGCGGCCGGCGGGTGATCGGCGTTGACTGTCCCCTTGAGTCCGCTACCATTCCCATCGTTTCTCGGATAGAAGGGCGTGGATACGCGCACGTTATCGGATGGGCACACGACCACCGGAAAATCGTTCGCCATGCTCTCTCGATTCTTATAGGCATTGGCGAAATCGTTCATCCGAACTCCCCAATTCCAGTTGGCGCGGTACTTGATTCCCGTCGCCCTGGCCAGCGCCACTGGCCAGGCAAGCAGCTCCTTGGAGGAATCGTATGCGTATTTCGAACGCCCGGCATCGGCGCGATTGACGCCCGCCTCGCTGGTGGAGAGCTGGAAGCGCCCCCCGTGATCTTGCGTGAAAATCACGCCCGCCTGCCCCAGACTGCGCTGACTGGCCAGGCACTTGACGAGCCTGGCCTGCGCGCGCGCGTTGCTCAGAGACGGGATCAGGATCGAAATCAGGAGCGCGATGATGGAAACCACCACCAGCAACTCGATCAGCGTGAATCCGCTACTCCGCCCGATCGGAACTGCGCAAATGCGCGGCGTGGAGGTTCGGCTCAACTTGCGGGTCGTCTGCATGTGCCATCCTCGGCCTGGCTCCGGCTCAAGTGTCCAAACCCGGCTCGCGCTGTACCGAGGTGCCACAACGGATACGAAGCGCGTCTGCCGGGGTCGCACGTCAGCGACGTCAGAGAACGCAACTGCGCATATGCACCCAATGATAACCGGGCTGCACCCATTTAGTCAACTAGTTTAGTTGCCCGACAGAGTCGATACTTACGATCCCTGCCTGAGGTCATGGCTGAGCCAGCAGCATCACCGCTGAAAGCGCTTCCGTCTCCACCAAAACACGCCCGTCCTGCGAAAGCCCTGGCCCCTCCGGAACCGCGTCCTGCCGCCCCGCGCCGCCAAACCCACTGCCGACTAAGGGCAACACCTCAAAGCCTCCTCTTCCCACGCAGGTGGTCAGCCCAATGGCGTGTGGTCTCAAGTCCCCGTTGATCACAACAACCACCCTCTCCTCATCTACCCCGCGCTGAAATGCGAACACCCGCCTGGCGTCATCCGCCATGAGCACACATACGGGGCCTGTCCTCAGGGCAGGTTGTTGTTTCCTCAAGGCCGCCAGTCGCCGGTATAACTCCCCAAGCCCCTCGTCCCCGGTCCGATCCCACCACATCGGCGCACGGCAGAACGGATCATCCCCCCCGTACATGCCAACTTCGTCACCATAGAAGACCATCGGCGCACCGGGCCACGTGTACTGCAGCACCACCGACAGCCGCATCCGCCTGTACGCATCCTCATCCGGCACCAAGAGGTCCCGACGGGGAATGGTCGCCTCGGTTTCCGAGTTCCTGGCCCCGCGCCGCTGGGGATCGGTCAACGCAGAAGCCACCCGCTCCGTGTCGTGGCTGCCCAACAGGTTCCACATGCCCGTCGTCACGAACCAGGGGTGCTCGCTCGCAAGCCCCAGAAGATCATCGCACAGCCTGGAGACCGAATACCCCGTGTCGTCCTGCGTGAAAAACCGAAGCACCGACGCAGCAAACGGGTAGTTCGTCACCACGTCGAACTGATCGCCGCCAAGCCACGGCCGCGCATCGGTCCAGATTTCGCCAACGATGATCGCATCCGGGTTGATCGCCTTCACCGTCCTTCGAAAGCGCTGCCAGAATCCGTGCGACACCTGCTCCGCCGCATCCAGACGCCAGCCGTCAATCCCGTCCGACGGATCACCGTCGCCGTTCGGGTCCATCCAGCGACGCACGACCGCAAGAAGGTACGCCTCCACCCCCGGGTCCAGTCCATCCCCCTCCCGCCGAAAACACGGCAGGTGCCCGTCCGGACCGTCCCACGCCCGCCAGCGCAGCGGCGGACCCCAGTCCGTCACGTCGAACCAGTTAGCGTACGCGGAGTTACGGCCATTCCTCACCACATCTCTCCACGCCCAGAACTCACGCCCGGCGTGATTGAAGACGCCGTCGATGACTACCCGCAGGCCCATCCCATGCGCCTCCTCCAGCAGCGACAGGAACAGCCGGTCGCTGGCGCTCCACTGCCATGTGTTCGGATCCTCCGTCTCCCCCGACAGCGCCGCCATGCTGCCAGCCTTCCCGTACGTGTCATCAAAGTGGCGGTGATCGGCCGTATCGTATTTGTGTTGGCTGGGTGCCTGAAATATGGGATTGAGATAAACAGCATTGACTCCAAGATCGCGAATATAGGCAAGCTTGGATCGCAGGCCCGCCAGATCACCTCCATGCTGCCTCTCGAACAGACGATCCCTCAGCGGAGGTTGCTCGCCCGGCAGAAGCGACCCCCAATCGCTCAGCCAGGGCGCTGTGCCCGGCGGATCATTGGCAGGATCCCCATTCCAGAAACGGCAGACCAGCACCTGATACCACACGGCCTGTTCCGCCCAAGCAGGCACAGCCCACCCGGGCTCGCCCGCCGCTGGCACGGCCGGTGGACGCATTGTCTCCCCTGCGATCGCCGGCCCAATGAGCAAACACCATAGGACTAGGAACTGAGTGCCAGCACGCATACCCAGACTATCCCGTAGATCGCGCTCCGCGTGTGCCCAGCCAAGGACGATTCTACGTCAATCAGTACGCCCCGCCACCCCGTGATTCGCTTCGGCGGTTGTCGTCTATCGCAGAGATCGCTATAGTCAGCGGTGTCGGCTGCCACTGCGCGGACCGGCCAGCCGTCCAATCTGCGCGATCAAATCGGAGAATCAGACATGGAAAAGAGCGTGTTCCTTCGTGAGCAGTTCCTCACCCTTCGCGAGGAAACTAAAGCAATTAAGTCCCGCATCTTCTGGATCGTGGTGCTCGGGGCATTCGGCGTGCCGATCATCACGTACCTCGCCACCTGCTGCGGCGAGTTTGCCTATGTTCTAAGCCCGATGATCCCCTATCTTGTGATCGTGCTCATCGTCATGTTCCTGGCCGAACAGAATGCGCTCATGCGATGCGGGCGCTACGTCCGGGAGCGCATTGAGCCGCACGTGGACCATTCGCCGGGATGGGAGACCTGGCTCGGTTCCCGCCCGGGGGTCCGGCTGATGGACAAGCACCTGTTCGCCGTGTTCGTCCTGGTGTTCTTCGTGTACTACTTTATGGCCATCGGTTTCGCCGTGGACATGCTGTGGCGTGAGGCCGAAGGCGGCACATCAACAACTCACCAGGTGTGGCTGCTTTTCGCGGGCGTGACGTACGCAATCGGCGGCATCTGGGCCGTCTCGGTGCTGTTTCACCACTGGCGATCCGTCACCACCACGGACGACGAAACAAGCAAGACCGCGTAGGCCGACTCCGACACCCGCTCGCCCGCACACCCAAGAGGACCATGCAATGATCGCACGGCCCATCATCACGATTTGCCGCGCCGCCATGGGGCTGGCGCCGCTCCTGCTGTATCAGACCTCGTCCCGCGCCGATGTTGTGGCGGACGTCGCCCTGCCCCCGAACGTGCCGCAGGGCGAACTCATCTGGGGCATCAAGCAGAACGGCCGCCTGCTGGCACAGGGGCACACGCAGGTCTCCACCACGGGCGAGCCGGCCGAGCTGATCCTGATGCGCAAGGACGACGCCCTCCCCACGTCGCTGACCAACGGCGAGGCCGTCCTTCACCTCTGCCTCAACCAGGACGCGCTCCACTCGTACATCCCCAGTGTCGGAGACTGGCACCAGCAGCTCACCCTGACCGTGGACGACGGCGCCGCCCGCGCGGATGCCCCCGCCGACGCCTGGCAACAGCGCCGCGTCAGCAAACCGGAGAACCTCCTCACCGTCCACTATCATCGCTTCGACGGCGACTACGAGGCCGTCGGCATCTGGACCTGGGACGAGGGCCTCCGGCGCACCCCTGCGCAGAACGAGATCTTCGAGGTCGGCCGCGACGACTTCGGCCTGGTCTTCCAACTCGACGTTGCGGACTACGGCCGGCCGGGCGACCGAATCGGCCTGCTGCCCCGCATGAACGGCGACTGGCAATACAAAGACGGCGGCGATCGCTTCTGGTCCCCGTCGATGGGCAACCGGGTGTACCTCGTGGAAGGCCGGTCGGAGGCCTACGACTCCCCGCCGGACGTGACGCCGCGATTCCTTGGCGCGACCATCGACGGCCGGGACCGGATCACCGTGCAGTTCACCCACGCTCTTCCCCGTTCCGCCGCGAAGGGCGCCGAAGTCCGCGACGAAGCCGGCGCGGCCGTCCCGGTGGCGGGAATCGAGCCGGCCGGCCCGGCCCGCAGCGGCCGCTCGCGGGCGTATGCGCTGCGAACACAGTCCCCGCTTGACCTGGCCGCCCATCGATACACGGTCACCATCCCCCCGCATCCGCCGCGCGAGGCACGACTGGGACGCGTGCTGGCCGGTGAGCCCTTCATCGACCTCAAGACCCCGCTGGGCGCCCACTACGCGTCCGACGCCACCACGTTCGGCGTCTTTGCCCCGACCGCAAGGCAGGTGGACGTGCTCATCGCCGATTCGCCCACCGGCGGCGCGCCGACGCCGCATTCCATGACGCGCAACGCGCACGGCGTCTGGACCGTGCGAATCGAAGCGGACCTGGCCGGGAAGTTCTATGCATACCGGCTCGACGGCCCGGGGCTGGACCCCGTCCGCGAGGTGACCGACATCTACGCCACCTGTGCCCAGGGCCTCCAGGGCCGCGGTCTGATCGTCGACCTGAACGCGACCAACCCTCCCGGCTTTGACCCATCCGCCTACGTACGGCTGGACACGTCGGTCGACGCCATCGTGTACGAGCTGCACGTGCGCGATCTGACCTCTGCCGCCAACTCCGGGGCAACGCACCGGAAGAAGTATCTGGGGCTCACAGAGGCCGGCACTCACCTGCCGGGCGACCCGAGTGTCGCAACCGGACTGGATCACCTGGTGGAGCTGGGCGTTACGCACGTGCACCTGCTGCCCGTGCAGGATTTCGAGAATGATGAGACGGCCGATCAGTTCAACTGGGGCTACATGACGGTGTTCTTCAACACGCCGGAGGGGACGTACGCCGGCGCGCCGGCGGGCGACGCCCGGACGCGTGAATTCAAGCGAATGGTGCAGACTCTGCATGAGCGCGGCATCGGCGTTGTGCTGGACGTGGTCTACAACCACACGTCGCCGCACGCATCGTTCGAGCACGTCGTGCCGGGCTATTACCATCGCATGCGCGGCGACGGCTCGTTCTGGAACGGCTCCGGCTGCGGCAACGAGTTCTGCACGGAGAACCCGATGGCCCGGCGATTCATCGTCGATTCCCTGACGTACTGGGTGCGCGAGTACGGCATCGACGGATTCCGCTTTGACCTGATGGGTCTGATGGACCTGGACACGATGACCGCCGTCCGCGACGAGCTGCGGAAGATCAATCCCTCCATCCTGCTCTACGGCGAGCCCTGGACGGCAGGCTCCTCCGGCATCGCCCGCGTCACGGACAAGGCGGCACTTCGCGGCACCGGCATCGCGGCCTTCAACGACAACTTCCGCGACGCCGTCAAGGGCGACCGCGACGGCGGCGCCCCCGGCTTCATCCAGGCCGGCGACCGCGCCGACCGTGTCCGCCCCGGCATCGACGCGGCCATCCACGACTGGGCGCTGGAACCGACCGAGGTCGTCACCTACTGCGCCGCTCACGACAACCTCACCTTATGGGACAAAATCGTGCAGGCCGCCCCGAACGCCTCCGCGGCCGAGCGGGAACGCATGCAGCGCTTCGCCGGTCTGATAGTCCTCACGTCCCAGGGCATTCCCTTCCTCCACGCCGGCCAGGAAATCTGCCGCACCAAGGGCGGCAACCACAACAGCTACAGCGCCCCCGACTCCGTGAACCAGATCGATTGGTCGTGGAAGAAGGAACACCGCCTCGTCTTTGACTACTATCGCGGGCTCATCGCGCTGCGCAAGGCCCACCCTGTGTTCCGCCTGCGCACCCGCGCCGACATCGAGGCCCGCCTCCACTTCCTCGAAACCGTCCCGTCGCCGCGCTGCCTGGCCTTCACCATCGACGCCCGCGATCTGCCCGGCGAATCCTTCGCCAACGTACTCGTCCTTCTCAACGGCGACCCGACCCCGCAAACCTTCTCCCTCCCCACGGGTCAATGGCATGTCCATGCCGACGCCGACCGCGCCGCCTTCGACACCCCGACCACCCTCGAACGCGAAGCGACCCTTCCGCCCCACTCCGGCATGGTCCTCGCCATCCCCCGGTAGTCCCCTCGAACACCCCGGATGAGCAGGCCGGCCTTCTCCTTCGCGATCTTTCGGACCCGATCCGTATGCAGACCCGTGTCATCCTGATACTCTTGTCTCGCGTGGCATTCTGGTTTGCCTGAGGAGGATAGCACTGATGAATCGTCAGGTTCGTACGAATCTCACTTGTTTCGCCCTTCTGGCAGCCTGGACCCTCGCGCTGGGGCATTGGGCACACCCGGCAACGGCACAGCCGGCCTCCCAGCCGGTCGACAGCCTCGAAGCGGCCGTCGCGACGCTCCGGCACATCGACCGCCGGAATCTCAGCGATGAGGAAGGCGAAAGGAAGGCGATGGAGATCGAGCGGGCCTGGACAACGATCAAGGCCGCCGGCAAGCCGGGCGTGGAGCGACTCAAACGCGAGGTCCAGGCGGCGGAACGCGAGACCACGAAGGACCACTTCTTCCAACTGAACGCCTCCGCACTGTTGTGGCAGATAGCCGGTCTTGAGGAGGCGCAGACCATCGCCGCGATCTGGCGTACGACTCCGCTGCACGTTCAATACAACTATGTTTTTGGCACCGCCTTCGAGGCGGCGGGAACTCAGGATCCCAGGGCCCTGCCGATACTCCAGGCAATCCTCGCGGACGATCAGGGGGTGTTCTTCGTTGTCGAGCACGCCCTCCAATTGCGCTGGCCGCTCAACCACATGTTCATCTGGGAGAGATTCGGTCCCACGGGCCTCCCGGCCCTGCGCGAGGTCCTGCAGAAATCCGAAGACCCCATTGAGCTCGCTTCCGCCCTCATCCTCGTCACGCGCGCCCAGGACATGGAGGCTCTTGCCCGAATCCGCGAACTGGCCAAGGCGGGCCCGGGCCAGGCCCGGCAGATCGCCATCCAATGCCTGGGGCAATTCGGCCATCCGGACGACTACGAATCGTTGGTGGAGGGTCTGAAGTCCGGGGATGACGAACTCCGCGCCGCGCACGTCCGCGCGCTGGCGGTGTATGGAGACCTCCGGGCGGCTCCCGAGCTCATCGGCCTTCTTTCGGAACAGAACGAGTCCATTCGTCAGGAAGCCATTTGGGCTCTCGACGCGCTAAGAACTCCCGATTCGTTGGAGGCATTGCGGGCCCAATCCGCGAAAACGGACGGAACCACGCCGGACGAACGTGAAGCTTGCCGGGACATTGTGAACGACGCCCTTGCCGCCATGAAAATGGATTGGGACGCGTATGCCGCAAAGACCAGGGCAGAAAAGGAAGCTCTGATCGCCGCTGCGAACCGGCAGGACGAGAAGTTCCAACTCCGCGACGGCGACCGGAAGCTCACACGCGAGGAATTCATACGGGCAGCGAAGAAGTGGAAGAAAGCACATCGCATCACGGGCGGGGATTACGAGTGGGTCGAGGACCGTCATGTTCTTGCGGTGGCGACCCCTGCGGACATTGAACTGTTACTCGAGGTTCGAGCCGCTTGTTACGCTCGTCTGTCGGATGAGTGTCTCTATGAGGTTGAGACTCTGAACGGTCTTCTGCATCGCATCGGGCGCAGCCGCTATCGCCAGGTGGTCGGCGTCTGCCCCAAAGTCGAATTGAAGGCGCCCACAACGGCGCCGCTGCCCCGCACCTGACGACAGCCCCTGTCGCGAGGCGCGGTCATACCGGGGCCCGTAGTACGAGCATCGCCTTTCCGACCCCGGCGGGCCAGAGAAGCAGGTCGTTGGTCGGCATTCCGGATGCCATGCGTCGCACCAGCGGCGGTCGGACACGAACGTCGGCCACCGTTTCTGCAACAATTCACAGGGACCCTGTTCACATGCTTCTCTTTGCCGGACAAGAAGTTGCGTCGGTCAACCTGCTGGCGGCTGTTGTCCGTTGGTGTTGATCTGCTGCGTGACGAGACACTCTCGGCCAGACGTCGGTTGGGCGAGCCCATAGACCCCTTGCCGTCCGGATTGCGGTTTCACTCCGGCGCGGGACATGCGATACAATCTCGCCTACAAGGCGCGCGTGGCGTTTGTCTGTTCGGACGGTCCGGGCACGGCGGAAGTCCCGAATCCGCCCCCAGCCCATCGCACCGGCGATTCCCGGCCCTTCAAGTTACCGATCGTCTGCACAGGGGATCGAAAGTCCAGACTGGAAAGGAACTTCGATGAGACTGCTGCGAATGACTTGCATCATCGTGACGTGCACCCTGGTGATACCGGCCTCACGAGCGCAGGAGAACGCGAATCGGCAGCCGACGCTCGATCGGGTCGACGTCACGCGTTGGCTGTTGGCATTCGGGCGTGTGGACAACGTTCGTCCGATGGGTATCCAGACGCCGGAGAATCCCAAGGGCGGCGTGGTCGTCGGCATCACGACGCGATTCCCGGAAAGCCAGCCCGTGCCGCCGGGCACTGACCCGGCGGATCCGACGTATACGATCCTCGACTGGATCGCCTCTCAACCGGACAAGCTGAACATCACGCTGGATCAAAACCCGCGCGACGGCAAGGCGGACGATCAGCCGCCGTACAATGCGCTAATCATCGCCGGCTCGCGAATTCCCAGCGGCTTCACGCTGGTGGTGGCCGAGGGGATGAGTGATCCGGACGGTCACCCCACGCGTGCCCTGTGGGACGCGCTGGTTCCGCGCTACGGAGGGGGCAACTATTACGCGACTGTGAGCGTGCCTGCCGCCGGCATCGTGCGCGGGCAGGAACTGTACACAAAGGAGCATTTTGAGGGCTACGCGGCCAATTCGCTGGTTTACGAGGCTCCCGATTCCGCTTTCGTCATCGTGGACAACGCCCTGGACGGCGGCACCAAAGCGCTGGTCGCCCAGGCGCAGGACGTACCCGCCGATCCGACGCCGGCGAAGCAAAGCGGCAGGAAATCGCGGCTCGTCGGTTTCGCCGACCCGTTGCAGGTGGAGATTGTCGAGCAGGACGTCACCAAGCTTGACACGGGAGGCAAGCGCGTGCGAGTGCTGGGCGTGCTCGACAACAACTTCGAAGCCGTGATTGAGAGCTGGTTCCGTTGGGCGATCGAGACCAACAGGGGCACGGTTTTCGTCGAAATCGCTGCCAGCAACGTGCTTGCTTTTGACCTCTGCAAGCCACCGCCGCCGGGAGAGAACCTTCCCCCGGCGACAGCCGGTATCCCGCAGATTGTTTACGACGGCGGGATGATCAAGCTGACCCTGGTCGTCACGTCATACGGTCCCGGCACGCTGACCACGACCGGCGTCCCGCCGTTCGTCAAGGTGGCAAGCTCCCTCGGAAACAGCGTGGGCCTCGACTCGTTCATCAGCACCGGCAACACGCTCTCCGATACGCACACACTGCAGGTCAGCCTCGATGACCTCGATGAGGACGAGCAGAGCGCGGTTTCGCAATCGATCTGCATTTTACTGGACGCATCGGGCAGCATGAAAGACGACAACAAGATGGAGAAGGCCAAGGCCAGCGCCACGCGGGTGCTCAGCCGACTCGGTCCCCAGACCGAAGTTGCCCTGATCGTCTATTACGACTGCGGAAGCATCGTGGTCGAATCCGAATTCACGACAGACAAGAACAAGGTCCTTGCGATCCTGCCTCGGATTCAGCCCAGCAGCGGAACGCCCATCGCCGCGGCGACCACTTTTGCGAAAGACTATATGCGCAAGCATGCCTCGGGGAGCAAGCTGGATCTCATCATTCTGACCGACGGCGAAGAGACATGCAACGGCGACCCCATTGCCGCCGCGCGAGACTAGGCACGCAACCGGACATCACGGAAGGAAACAAGGCGATGAACTCCAACACAATCAGCCAATCGATTCTGCGGTGGACCGCGGTCGTCATGATCCTGCATGCGACTGCGGCCATCGCACAGGAAGCATCGAGTGTTCCCCCGGATCGTCGTCACGTCAACATCCACGTGATCGGGTTCGACGTGGACGAGGCGACAGCCCAACAGTTGACGGCCATGGCCCAGGCCGGCGGCGGTCGCTATTACCCCGCCGAGAACGAGGCCCAGCTTTCCGCGGCCCTGGGCCAGGCGGCAGGCGTGTCGCTTGCCCCCGTACTCGCCAGCGAGAACGAAGGCAACAGCACCCTCGGCCAATCGAACGTCGTGGCGCCGACCGGCTCCGTGCGGGGCAGCATTGATCCGAAAGACGATACCGACTGGTATCTGATCGAGGTCGACCGGCCCGGCGTTCTGCACATTTCGATCGTCCAGGTGCCGGCCAGTCTCGAGATCATCACGCGTGTCTACAATGCCGAGCGCGCCGCGATCTCCGGCTGGATCAAGCCGCTGCGGGCGGGCGCCGAGACGACCGGGAGCGTCGACATCCCCGCCGCCGGCAAGTACTACGTGCAGCTCGAGGACGACGGGCGCGATGCCGCCTCGCCCGACCCCTACGCCCTCGAGCTTCGGTACGAGCCGGGGGACGCTTTTGAGCCGAACGATTCGTTCGGGCTTGCCGCAAAAGTGAGTCCGGACGGCGAGTTCTACGGCTCGCTCCAGCCGCTGGGGGACAAGGATTGGTTCACATTCGAAGTCGCTCGGCGAGGTGCGCTCCACGTGGCCATCACCCGCGTTCCTGAGAACATCGAGGCTGTGTTTCGCGCGTACGATGCAAACGGGAATGCCCTCACCGGCTGGATCGCCCCGCTGCGCGCGGGAGCGGAGAACATCGCCGTCGTGGACCTGCCTGCGGCCGGACGCTATTACCTGCACATCGAGGAAGCCAACAACGACGCACGCAACCCGGCCGAGTACGTGGTCAAGCTGCACTTCGAGCCCGGCGACCGCTTTGAGCCCAATGGCACACTTGGCGAGGCGTCCGCGGTGGACGCGACCACGCAGCTCTTCGGCAGCATCCTGCCCAAGGCAGATCACGACTGGTACGTTCTTGAGGTGGATCATCCCGGTGTCGTCAACGTAAAGATCGGCAACGTCGCGGCAAACCAGGATCTGACCTTCCGCGTGTACAACCGCGAGCGGTCCGCCATCACAGGCTGGGTCGCGCCGCTGCGCGCGGGCGCGGACAACGAGGCGGTGATCGACCTGCCCATCACCGGCCGCTATTACCTCGAGCTTGTGGACGGAGGCGACGACGAACGCTCGAGCCAGGAATACTCGCTCGAGCTGAAATACGCTCGGGCTGACGGATACGAACCGAACGGCTCATTCGGCGGCGCAACGGACATCGGGATCGGCCAGGCCGTGTCGGGCTCGATTCTGCCACAGGGCGATCACGACTGGTACGCGTTTGTCGCCTCGCAGCAGGCGAACCACGAATTGGCCGTGACCGGCGTTCCTCCCGAACTCGACATTCACCTGCGGGTGTACAACGCCGACGGCAATGCCATATCCGGCTGGTTGGCTCCGCTCCGCGCGGGTGCCGAAACGCGCGGGACGGTGAAGATCCCAGCCCCCGGGCGTTACCTGATCGAAGTCGCAGACGGCAAGGATGATGCTCGGTCGGCTGATCCATACACGCTGACCGTTTCGGCCAGCGCGGGCAACCCGTCTCCCTGATGAACCAACGCGGAGGCCCTCGCGCCTGCACCGCCGCCGCGAGCACAAGGTCACGTTTCCGACCGACACAGGAGTGAAGCATGAATCGACGTCGACAGACTTGGATGTGCCTGGGCCTGGCCGCGACGATTTGCCTGATTTCGACCGCACCCTCTCCCGGGCAGGCGGGCAGCGTTAACGTCGGCAAGCCGTGGCCGGCAACCGACGCACTGGGCCGCAAATTGCCGATGCCGGATGAGGTCGGCCGGCCGCGGCCGGGTCGGTTCGTAGGCATTTTCTACTTCCTATGGCTCAACGAGCGGGGCAACAAGAGCCCGCTGGGTGACGGGCCGTATGACGTGTCGCGCATCCTGGCCGAGGACCCCGACGCGTTGAAGAAGCCCGATTCGCCGCTTTGGGGCCCGATCGGCACTTCACACTACTGGGGCGAGCCGCTCTACGGCTACTACCTCAGCACCGACCCCTGGGTGCTGCGCCGCCATGCCCAGGCCCTGGCGGACGCCGGGATCGACACGCTGATCTTCGACACCACAAACGCCGTCACGTACACCGACGTCTACATGAAACTCTGCGAGGTGTTCCGAGAAGTCCGCAAGGAGGGCGGTCAGACGCCCCAGATCGCGTTCATGGTCAACACCAAGGCCGGCGAGACCGCCCGGCAAATCTACAAGGACCTCTACCAGCCCGGTCTGTATCGCGAGCTCTGGTTCCATTGGCAGGGCAAGCCGCTGATGGTCTGCGATCCGCAGGAAGCCGGCCCGGAACTCCAGGAGTTCTTCACGCTTCGCAAAGCCCACTGGCCGTTCGAGCTGGTC
>CAZBFW010000001.1:27291-30316 GCA_964491135.1 uncultured Phycisphaeraceae bacterium
GAACCTGCGTGCCGCGGACGGCAAGGTGACGAACATGAGCAACGGCGACGCCCGGGGTCGGAGTTTCCACAATGACAAGATGGACCTGACTCCCGGCGCAGTGAATCACGGATACAACGTGCAGGAGCAGTGGAAGCGAGCACTTGAGCTGCAGCCGCCGTTTGTCATGGTTACCGGCTGGAACGAGTGGATCGCCGGCCGATGGGGCCAGCCGGGCGGGCCGATCACCTTCGTGGACCAGTTCACCCAGGAGTACAGCCGTGACATCGAACCGATGAAAGGCGGTCATCAGGACAACTACTACTGGCAGCTCGTGGGCAATGTCCGGCGGTACAAGGGCGCACCGCCGCTTCCGCCTGGCTCGGCCCCCTTGTCGATCCGCATCGACGCCGGATTCAAGGCATGGCAGGAGGTCGCGCCGGAGTTCCTCGACCATGTTGGCGAGACAGCGGCGCGCGACTGTGACGGTGCCGCGGGGCTTCACTACGTCAACCGCACGGGCCGCAACGATGTGGCAGCCGCCAAGGTGGCCAGGGACCGGCAGAACGTCTACTTCTACGCTCGCACGCGTGAACCGATCAGCCCTTCCACCGATCCCAGCTGGATGTGGCTGCTGATCGACGCGGACCAGGATGCCACGACCGGCTGGGAAGGTTACGACTTCATCGCGAACCGAACGATCGCGGGCGACGGGACCACGTGGCTCGAGAAGAACGAGGGGGGCTGGAAATGGAAGCAAGTGGCAAAGATCGGGTTCGCGGTCCAAGATCGCGAACTCCAGCTTGCCATCCCCCGCTCGGCACTGGGCCTGGCCCCGGACGCGACATCGCTGTCCATCGATTTCAAGTGGGCGGACAACATCCAGAAACCCGGCGAGATCATGGATTTCTATCTGAGCGGCGACACGGCGCCCGAGGGACGGTTCGCCTATCGCTACGTGGCGAAATGATCGGGCGGGGTCCGCGCCGGCCGAATCCTGCCACGGGCAGCGGCGGCGTCTTCGCCGATGATCGCTCTTCGGACCTCGGACGGTTTTCACGCCGGCAAGAGGCGAGGCCAGTGACGTCCCCATTCAGCGGAAGGCGAGCGAACCCATGAAAACACAAAAGAGGCGTTCTGGCGCGACAGCGGGTCGGCGAGGCCGCCGGCGACTGTGTTTACTGCTTCTCGCGGCCCTGGGCCTGACCGGCTGTTCGCTGACCTCGGCCGATCCGGGCGCTGCCGCCCGCCAAGGTCCGCCGGCCAAGCTCGCCGCGTCCGCTGATGACATCACGGTTGCCGCCTACTATTACCCCTGCGAGCATCCCGACCCGCGCTGGGACAAGGCGGAGTACCCCGGTTTCACCGAGTGGGACCTGGTTCGAAAGGCCAGGCCGCGTTTCCCCGGCCACAAGCAGCCGCGGGTACCCCTCTGGGGATACACGGACGAATCCGATCCCAAGGTGATGGCCCAGAAGATCGATGCGGCTGCCGACCACGGCGTGGATGCATTCATCTTCGACTGGTACTACTACGATGACGGCCCGTATCTCCAGGGCGCGCTGGACCGCGGGTTTCTCGGGGCGACCAACAACCAGCGTATCAAGTTCGGCCTGATGTGGGCCAACCACGACTGGTACGACATTCAGGGATACAACCCAGCCGATCCCGTCAGGTTGCTCTATCCGGGCAAGGTCACTGTGTCGACGTGGGAAAGGATCACCGACCTCGTCATCGCGCGCTATTTTAGGCATCCCAGCTACTGGAAGATCGACGGGAAGCCGTATTTCTCCGTTTACGACATGGGCGTGTTCCTGGACAGCTTCGGGTCGGTGGAGGGGGCGCGGACAGCAGTGGACCGGTTCCGGGCGAAGGTGCAGGCCGCCGGCTTCCCGGGCCTGCACCTCAACGCCGTCCTCTGGGGCCAGCCGAACCTGCCCGGCGGCAAAACCCCGGCGGACTGGCCACGGCTCTGTGTCGACCTGGGTCTTGACAGCCTCACCGCCTACACCTGGGTCCACCACGGAGCGCTCAACTACTCGACGTTTCCCATCTCCGACTACGTGGCCGGGCGGGACGTGTATCTCGCGTTCTGGGCGCGGGTGACGGCCGACTTCCCCATTCCCTATTTCCCGAACATCACGATCAACTGGGACAACTCGCCGCGGGCGCATCCCGACGCCGCCTGGGACAAGCCCGCGCCTCACGTGGTCAACCCGGTGATGGTGGGCAACACACCCGCCGCTTTCGAGGAGGCCTGCCGGATCATCCGGGACCGGCTCCTGGCCGCGCCCATCCAGCCGAAGATCGTTACGATCAACGCCTGGAACGAATGGCCCGAGGGCAGCATACTGGAACCCGATCAGGAGTACGGCTATGGCTACCTTCAAGCGATTCGTGCGGTCTTCGGTGTCCCTTCGTAACTCCCGCCGAGTTCATCATGAGTGCCGTCAGGTTTTCTGAGAGGCGTCCTTCGGTGTCTCGGGTTTCGGTGCCGTGGGCGCCGGTTCTGCCGGTCGCGCAGGCTGGACCGCGGGCTCCGGCTCGGCCGGCGTGGACAGGCGCACGGCGTCCAGCATCCGCAGCGTGGTTCGGTTCTCCGGGTCGAGCGTGTCAGCCTTCTGGAGCGACAGGCGCGCGCGATCGGCCCGGCCGGAGAAGAAATCCCAGTACCCCAGGAGGAACCACAGGTTCGCGTTGTCGGCCGCCTGCGAGGCGGCGTCCCGGAGCTTGCGGGTGTGCTCGTCAAAATCCTTGATGCGGCCGTAGTCGCCGCGGATGTCCAGCGGCAGGAACACCAGCTTCGGCTGCAACTGCAGGGCCCGACGAACGCTGAGCGAGGCCTCATCGTAGCGACCCAGCGCCACCAAAGCGTGCGCCGCGTGCAACCGTGAGGCGGCATCCCCCTGATTCAACTGGGCGGCCAGAACGAACTGCCGCGACGCAAGCGAATACTCGCCCGCCAGGAACGCTCTGACGCCCGCTTCCAGCGCTTGCGGATCGGACCGGGTCCCAAGCTCGGATTGAAAGCTCCACTCCGCGAAGT
>CAZBFW010000001.1:30326-32142 GCA_964491135.1 uncultured Phycisphaeraceae bacterium
CACACAGCGAAGTCCTTCCCATCTCGGTGTCCCTGGAAGTACCCCTCGTCAAACGCAGCATCGCCGGGAAACGCGTAGTAGTAGTCCGGGGGCGGATAGCCGTAGCGGTAGGCCGGCGGAGCGTAGTCGTAGTCGGGGTACGGTCGCGCGGGTGAACCCCACGGGCGGTAGTACTGGCCGCTATACCGCCCGGATGGAGCGTAGTAGTCGTAATCGCGCGAGAAACGTGAACCGCGGTACTGGCGCATGCGATACCGCCAACTCCGCTCATAAAGGTCGTACGGGGGCTCTGAATCGTAGTCAAGCCATTCCGGCGGCTCGGCCCAGGGACCGGGCATCGGAGGCGGCTCCGCCGGCGGGACGGCGGGCTCGGCCGTCGGCGCCGGCGAGGGATCGGCCTGTTCCTGACCGAACGCTGCGGCAGGCCACATGAAGACCGTAACGACTGCAATCCACCACGCCACGGCTGGCGTGCATCCCCCGTCCGTCTTCTTGAACATGGGAAGCTCCTTGTAGCGAAAGGCACCGCGCTTTGCGTTGCGGCCGGCCGCGTCGGGCGCCACCGGACACGGCTCGCGCCATTATACCCGCCCTCGGCCGAAGGGTTGAGGGGAATTCCCGGCCTCGGCGCAGCACGCTGTCGGAAGGCCGGTTGCAGTCGTATAATCCCGTCCCACCTGGAGGCAGGTATAAACATGGAGATCCCCCATGCAGCTTCAGCGGCTCATTGACGTGGCCGCGGGTCGCCGGCCCGCTGATCTGGTGCTCAAGGGCGGCAACGTCGTCAACGTTCATTCGGACGAGATCTACCCGGCGGACGTGGCCATCTACGGTGACCGGATTGCCGGCATCGGAAGCTACAACGGCGCGGAGGAGGTGGACGTTTCCGGGCGGTTCGTCTGCCCCGGCTTCATCGACGGCCACGTTCACATCGAGTCTTCCATGCTCAGCGTGCCGGAATTCGCCCGCGTCGTGGTGGCGCACGGCACGACGGCGGTGGTGGCGGACCCGCACGAGATTGCCAACGTGATGGGAACGGAGGGCATCCGGTTCATGCTCTCCTCCAGCAAGTACTGCCCCATCCACGTCTACCTGACTCTAAGTTCGTGCGTGCCCGCGTCGCGATGGGAAAGCGCCGGGGCCGAACTGACCGCGGTGGACCTCCTGCCGCTGCTGTCCGACGACTGGGTTCTGGGCCTGGCCGAGGTGATGAACTTCCCCGGGGTGGTTGCCAAGGACGAGATCGTGCTCGACAAGCTCAAGGTCGCGGCCGATCGGGTCATCGACGGGCACGCGCCGGGCCTCAGCGGCCGCGCGTTGAACGCCTACGTCGCGGCCGGGGTGCAGAGCGATCACGAGTGTACCACCGTCGAAGAAGCCCGCGAGAAGCTGCGGCTGGGGATGCACGTCATGATCCGCGAGGGCTCCGCCGCGCGCGACCTGGACGCTCTGCTGCCCCTCGTCACACCGGCCACGGCCGATCGCTTCATCTTTGTCACCGACGACAAGGACGTGGACGACCTGATCGAGGAAGGGCAGATCGACCTCATGGTGCGTCGGGCGGTGGCTTTCGGGCTCTCCCCCACACAGGCCGTGCGGATGGCGTCGTGGAACGCGGCGCGATACTTCCGGCTCGATCGGGTAGGCGCGGTCGCGCCGGGGTACCTCGCGTCGCTGGCCGTGCTGGACGACTTCGAGACGTGCCGGGTCGCCCGCGTCTACCACGCGGGCCAGGAAGTGGCGGTCGATGGTCGCTGCACCGTCGATTCGGGATCGCCGCGTCGGGCCCCGGTGCTGCGCAGCACGATCAACGTAC
>CAZBFW010000002.1:0-28118 GCA_964491135.1 uncultured Phycisphaeraceae bacterium
ACGCCCGTCGTGTTCATCCCGGGAATCCAGTCGTTGTTATCCGTCGTGTAATTGCCCAGCCCCTGTGTCAGGCCGCGCATCTGCGAACTGCATACGACCGCTTTCGCCTGATCGCGCGCCCGTTGCAGGCTTGGCAACAGGATGGACACCAGCAGCGCGATGATCGAGACCACCACCAGCAGCTCGATCAGGGTAAACCCGGAGCGCAGCCCGGCCGCCACTACGTCCCGTGCCGTGAGGCGCTCACGGCGCCGACTTGACTTCCAGCGTATTCTTGTCGACATACTGGTTGACCTCCGCCAGCCCCGCCAGGACACCGCGGTAGTGCGAATCCACGAAGAGCTTGCCATCCCGGCGCACACAGGGAATCAGGGTCGCCTTCTTGGTCTCCGGATTCTCGACCGGCACGGACGAAATGGTCTTCCGGTCGAGCTCGTACGTCTTTCCCGTCGCCACGCAGACGAAGCTCACCGTGTCACCGATCGGCGACCCGCTTGGCCACAGCCACCAGGCCAGGAGGCCGGCGGCGACCAAGGCTACGACGATGAGCCCCACTTGCACCCGCGGGCTGATCTGCTCTCCTAACGAGGCCATGCGACATGCTCGACTGGGCCGGTTGAGGCCGCTACTGGGTTTCCTTCCGTTACGTCGAAGCCCTCTGAGCTAACCTGCGTGCTCCGCTGCAATAACGCAACGGTCCGGCTACGGACACCCCCCCTGCCTACTATGCGTAGACTAGCCGAAGGACCCCGGGTTTGCAACAATTCCGCCGCCGAATCTGCGTTTAAGAATGCGCTAAGCGCCCTGGCAGGCCCTTCCCGAAACGGCCCTTGGACCCCCGCGGTGCTCTACCTGGCGACCCCCGCGCAGCCCGACCGTTCGCCCATTGCGCCCACGATGCAGGCCCATCCCAGATTCACAGGAGCCCACCGTTGTGGTTTTGCGCAATGTCACAGACCCAGCACTCGCGCAACCCCCTGGACAGACCGACGTTCGGGCTTTGGGCCGCCTGAGATGTTCCCCTCACGATGATCGGGCGACGGCGCCACGCTGGTGTGTTTTCAGAACGGCCGATCTTCAGGACGGCTTACGGCCCCGTGGGTGGTGGTTCCAATAAAAAGGGTCGGCGCCGTGTCGACACCGACCCGCGTGGCAGCCATTGTGGTTGCGGCCGGATCGCCGGCCCGGGGAACCCTTAGCGACGTCGCAAGCCGAGGACCAGTCCTC
Source organism: uncultured Phycisphaeraceae bacterium (assembly GCA_964491135.1). Classification (GTDB taxonomy): domain Bacteria; phylum Planctomycetota; class Phycisphaerae; order UBA1845; family UBA1845; genus JAFGJQ01. The sequence continues at coordinate 1,228 of CAZBFW010000002.1, forward strand.
CAGCCAGCAGGACGAGCGTGGCCGGCTCGGGAACCACGTCCGCAAACGTGGTGCCCACGAGCACGTTGTCGATCGTCTTACCCGCCGCGCCGTTGCTCTGCCAAAGCACGAACTGCGTGATCGGCGCGCGAGTGAACCGATCAAGCGATTCAGCCTTCGAGAACAGAGGGCTTCGCGCAATGAGAAGGTCGCAGGGACGCCTCTCGACGCCCTCGCGACCTTCGTTTCCTCAACCCTGTCGTGCGGAAGCCGTGGGTGCGCCCGCGCGGCACACCGGTTCCCGGCATCCTACCGACGGCGCAACAATGCCAACCCGCCGATCGCCATGAGAGCCAGGCTCGCGGGCTCCGGCACGCCTTCGATCCTGACGGTGTCCACGCGGTCGGTTCCAGTGGCAGCGACCGGTAAGCCGTTGACCGCAACATCGGTAGTCATCGTCAGGCGAAAGTAGATCGTCGCCTGGTTGTCAAGCGCCGACGGGCCCGCAACCGGCCCGAACGCGTACTCCGGATGGTACAACGTCGAACTCCAGTTCCCGGGAGGGCTGGCGTTGGCGAGGACCGCGTAGCTGGAAATGGTCGTGAAATTCAGGCCGTCCGTGCTCCACTGCAGGTCAAAATCCCGCGGCCCGGTGCTGCTGGATGTCTGATCCCACGTGATCGTGATGCCGCTGTATCCGACCGTACTGGTCTGAAACTGGTAGTAATCGCCAATGGCCCACTCGTTCGAACTGAATGATTCGGCTGTTCCATTCCCCACGGGGTTTGACCAGTCGGTGCCCGCGCTGGCATGCAAACCGTTGCCGATCGAGGTCGCCGCAAACAACCCACCCTCTGCGACAAGGTCCGGGGACGCCGCCGAGTTGTTCAGGAGGGGGACACTGGTCTCAAACGTCCACTCGGCCAGCGTAGCCGCCTGCACCGCGCCCGCCACCAAGCACACTGCCAATACTGCACCAAGAATTCTCATTTCTTCATCCTCCTTCGGACAGATCGTGTTGAGCACACCCGAATCGCGCCGTGACGCGATCGAGAAAGAACGCCTGCACTCTCACTCTCTACCCTGGAGGCTACCCCTCACGGAAGCCGGAAGTGTTGCCTCTTCCCTCGATTCCCCGCTCCAGTTTACCGCTTTCCCTGCGCGGATCAATGCCCAATTCGATGAAACGTTTTTAACTCGGTCTTGACCCGCGTCCTGCATCAGATTTGACCGAAACTTGTTGTCGCTCGGCGGGTTACGGGGCGGAAGCGGTGGAATTCAGGCAGGACGGGTCAGGCCGGCTGCGCGCGGGCCTCCTGCCGCGGGGGCCGCTCGCCGTGCGCGTATCCCGGGGCGGCTCCTCAGCGCGTCGCTGAGGTGAACGCAGGTGGGTTTCGGCCGGGACCGTTGTTTCCCAACCCCGGGACATTGTGGTAGCCTCACGGGCCCGACGGGCGAGTTGGCGGTCGCCCGGAACGTCTGCCGCAGGTCCAGTGGAGGAGGGTCCCCATGATCCCGCATTACGCAGTCGGCCGCATTCTGGGATGGTTCACTCTTGGTGCCGTCGGGGCGATGCTTCTGACGGGATGGAGCGGATGCACGTCCGAAGACGCTCCCGCGGGTCCCGCAGGCCCGACCCAGCCCGCCCAGCTCGTCATTTTGACCCCCCACAGCGAGCTGATTCGCGAAGTGTTTGGAGCAGAGTTCTCCGCATGGCATCAGAAGAATCACAAGCAGTTCGTCGAGATCCAGTGGATCTCCATGGGCACCGTGGACTGCCTGGACTACGTGAATCGGCTGGATGAGCCGGCCGGTGAATCGAGGATCCGGGTCCGGCCCGACCTGCTCTTCGGGGGCGGCATCACGGAGCACGAGTTGCTCGCGCGTCGCGGCCAGGCCCAAGCGCTCGACCTCAAGGACGCGGTGGCGGACATCCCGGAAACCATCCTGGGCCTTCCCACCCGCGATGGGAAGGGACACTGGCACGCCACGGCCTTCTCCGGATTCGGGATTCTCTTCAACCGACATGCGTGTGAGCAGCGAGCCGTTCCCGTGCCGACCACCTGGGCGGACGTCGCTCAGCCGGAATATTACGGATGGGTTGCGCTGGCGGACCCCAACCACAGCGGAAGCAATCGCCAGTGCCTGACCCTCATTCTGCAGAAGTACGGATGGAATGAGGGATGGCCCATCATCCTCCGCATCGCCGCCAATTCCCGCGCCCTGCTCCCCAGCAGCACCGAGGTGACCTCGGCCGTCCGCAACGGGGTGGCCCTGGCGGGCCCGTCCGCCAGCTTCACGGCCATGCAGGAAGTCGAGCAGTCCGCCGGGCGGCTGTCGTACGCCAACCCGCCGACCGCAAGCGCCATGACACCGGACGTCATTACCCTGCTGAATGGTGCCGAGCATCCCGAAGTGGCCGAGCGATTCGTTCGGTTCTGCCTGAGCGAGCCCGGGCAGGCCCTCTGGGGCGTGCGGGCGGAGGCTCGCGGCGGATATCGCGACACGTTGTACCGCCATCCGGTGCTGCCCGGGGTCTACGAGAAATACACGGGCAAGATGGCGGTTGCAGAGAACCCGTTGGCCATGAAGAGCGAGTTCGCGCTGGACATGGTCCAGGTCGAAAAGCAGTGGGACATTGTCGCTCCCTTGCTGTGGGCCGCCGCCGGTGAGAACGGGATTCTGCTCCAGAACTGCTGGAAGCGCCTCATCGACGCGGGCCTGCCGCCCGAGGCCGTGGCCGAGTTGACCCGACCTCCATTCCGTGAGGATGAGGCGTACGCCCTCGGCTTGAAGGTGGCGGCGGGCGGTCCCGAGGCGGACGCCCTGGTGGCTGACTGGACGCGCCAGTTTCGCGAGCGGTACGAGAAGGTCCTGGCCACGTTGCAGTAGTCCGGCTGACCGCTGAGACACGGGCGTTGTGCGTCCGCGTTCCGACACGGCGTGATCCGCGCGGGCGGCTGTGTCGGAGCGGAGGACATGGGGACGATGATCCCAATTCGGGCCAATCGTTACACGTGCGTTGGGCCGTGCGGCTGTGTCGGGACATCCCGGCCTGGTGCCGGACCGGCGCTGAGGCTCATGGGGGCGATGCTGCTGTTCCTTCTGCCGGCAGGCTGCGACCGGCCGGGCGGGGCGGAGTCGGCACGTCCGCGCGAGCGGGTCCGGATTGCCCTCGTTGGGGCGTCCGAGAGCGATCCGCTTTGGCCGGTGTTGCGAAACGGAGCCTTGCGGGCGCAGCGGGATTTCGGTGGAGTCGCAATCGAGACGTTTGTCCCGTCGATCCCCTCGGCCGAGGCTCAAAGCGAGCTGTTACGGGGCCTGCGGGATCGTGACTTCCTGGCCGTCTGTGTGCAGGTGGCAGAGCCGGAGGCGTTGCGGCCGGCCCTGGAAGACGTGCGTTCGGCAGGTGTGTTCGTGGTGACGCTGATGCGGCCGGTGTCGTCTTCGCAGCGGTTTCATCACTGCGGGCCGGACGAGGCCGAGGTCGGGCGCGCCCTGGCGGACGCACTGGTGGAGTCCATCGAGCGTACCGGGACCATTGCCGTCCTGACGGGCGATGGAGCGGCGGACCCGCGGGCCCGCGTGTTTCGAGACCGCATTCGCGAGCACGCGGATGTCCATGTTCTTCGCGAGCTGTCCGATGAGGGCACGCCGGAGCAGGTCTGGGCGGTGACGCAGGAGTTCTGCTCTCGCTATCCGCGGCTGACGGCGCTGGCCCTGGTCAGCGAAGGTCTCCTTGAGGACCCGCTCCTGTGGTCGGCCCCGTTGGCGCCCGACTCGTGCAAGGTTTTCGGGGTCGGTCCGCTGCCCGCGCGATGGCCCCTGCTGGCCAATCGCCGGTGTCATGCGCTGGTCGGTGCCGAGTATGGCGAGATCGGATATAAAGCCATCCAGTGGTGCATCGTCGTGGCCCGCAAGGGCGAGCTGCCGCCCCAGGCGTACGCGGTTCCGGTGCATGTGGTGTGGTGCAGCGGGCTGGATGCATGGAAAGCGCGGTGGGCGCGCTGGACGGAGCCGATTGCCCCGGAGAAGCCGTGAGCGATAACAGCGGAGCAGGGCCTTCCGTCGACGGGCGGGCAGAGGCAGAGTCGACGGCGAGCGGGCCGCGGTGCGAACCGTTTGACCTGCAGGCCTGGGTGGGGCCGGCGTGCCTGGCCGCCCTGCTGGTGTTGACCTTTCTGGCGTTTCTGCCCGTGCTGTCGGCCGGTTTCGTCAACCTGCTGGACGATCGCTACCTGCTGCAGAACCCACGCTTCCGCGGTTTGGGGGGCGAGCAGCTCCGCTGGATGCTCACGACGTTCCACGGCGGGCACTACCAACCCCTGACGTGGCTGAGCTACGCGCTGGATTACACCGTCTGGGGCATCGGCCGACCGGAGCGGTTTCATCTGACCAACCTCCTCATCCATCTATGCGGAACCGCCGCTTTCTTCTTTGTCACCCGGCGTCTTTTGCGGGCGGCGGGAACGGTGACCCTCGCTCCGTATGACACCCTGGCGGCGGCGGTGGCGGCGGCGGTGTTCGCGATTCATCCTCTTCGGGTGGAATCCGTGGCATGGATCACGCAACGGCGCGACGTGCTCAGCGGCGTGCTCTTCTTCCTTTCCGTCTGGGCCTACCTTCGGTACACGGACCGGCCTGCCGCATCCGCAGGCTGGATCATCGGGTCCGTGTTGCTCTACGTGGTCTCCATGCTCGCGAAGGCGGCGGTTCTGGGCATGCCGCTGGTGCTGCTGGTGCTGGATGTCTACCCGCTGCGGCGGATCGGCGGGGCCGCCGGCTGGTTTGGCACGGCCGCTCGCCGCGTGTGGGCGGAGAAGCTGGCGTTCCTGCTGTTTGCCCTGATCTTTGCCGGCGTCGCGTACACCGCGCAGGACGATGCCGGGGCGTTCCATTCGCTTGCGGACTACGGACTCACCGCCCGCATCGACCAGGCGGTTTACGGGCTGACCTTTTACGTGGTCAAGACGCTTCACCCCGTAGACCTGGCGCCGATGATCGAGATTCCGCAAGGACCCGTATCCCTGGGTGCGGGTTTCGCCGTTCGGCTGGCCGCTCTCGCGTTGCTAACGGCCGGACTGATCCTGCTTCGAAGACGCTGCCCGGCCGGGCTGGCCGTCTGGATCGTGTACGTGGTGCTTCTGGCCCCCGTGCTGGGCATCACGCAGGCGGGACCGCAGCTTGTGGCGGATCGATACAGCTACCTGTCGTGCACCGGGTTTGCCGTACTGGCCGGCGGTGCGGTGCTTGGGGTCGCCCGACTGCGGGCCCGCGAGCACATCGCACCGGCCGTGGCGCGGGCGGCGGGCATCGCAGCGGGCGTCGTGATCGCCAGCCTTTCCATCCTGACGTTCGCCCAGGCGGGCGTCTGGCAGAACTCAGTCACCTTGTGGCGGCAGGGCGTGGCCATCAGCCCGAACAGCCTGATCGCCCACGTGAACCTCGGGGACGGGCTGCTCAAGAAGCAGCAAATGGAGGAAGCAGAGCCACACTACCGCCGGGCACTGGAGATCGAACCGAACGACGCCAAGGCCCACAACGGGCTCGCTCTCGTACTGATGAGTCGGGGGGACATGCAAACGGCACGGAAGCACCTGGAGCATGCCGTTGCGGCGGATCCGGAGTATTCATTCGCCTGGTCCAATCTCGGCTTTGTGGTTGCCGGGTTCGGTGAATTCGAAAAGGCGGCGGTGGCCTACGGACGGTCCCTGTATCTGGACCCGACCAACGTCGACGTGCGACACCAGCTTGTGGGCATCCTGTTCCACATGGGCCTGAACCATGAGGCGGCCGCCGTACTGACCGACGGCCTTCGTCGCGCGCCCGACGCGATGAGCCTGGCCGCAACGCTCGCGTGGTTGCGGGCCACCTGCCCGGACGATGCCGTCCGAAACGCGGACCAGGCAATCGAGCTGGCGGAACGCGTCTGCGAGGCTGAAGGCTACCAGGATCCGTTCTCGCTCCGGACGCTGGCGGCCGCGCACGCGGAGTCCGGCCGCTTCGACTCAGCCGTCGCGACTGCCGAGAAGGCGCAGCGGATGGCCCTGGAACGGGGACAAGGAGAACTCGCGGCTCTCCTGAATCGGGAGTTGGACGCATACCGGGCCGGGCGAGCGTGGCGAGAAGTTCCCCCAACCACTCAGCCCGTGACGACCACCGCGCCATCGGAGTCAACGTAACCGCGCAGACTTCGTCCCGACGGACCTGGCCGCGAAACCACTTCAACTCGCCGAGAAGAACCGGGAATGAGTTCCGCCGGGGCCGACTCGCACCCGCGCTATCCGCAGGCAGACGGGACAATGCCCGACGTAGGCCGTGCCCGCGGCGTTCTTGTATATGCGCACGTAGCGGTTGCAGCACTCGAAGAAGACGCCGATCCAGCGACGGCCGACGGCCTGGGGGGTCGGGGCCGGCTCCTCGCCCTCGTCGTGAAGGCGAACGCCGTCCAGGATGTAGTCGGGCGAGTCGTCCATGGTCAGTCCATCGGGCATATCGGCCGGCGGCCCCGGATGGTTTGAGTTCACGGCGCGGACGCCGCCGGCGGCCTGCCCGTGCGAACGAACGCACGCTCCGGTCCGTGTTATCGGTCGCGGTCCGGCTTGCTCCAGCGCGGCGCCTCGTGCACAATCGCACCGTGTTCGCCCAATTGGTCTGCGGAATGCCCCCGTGAGTGCGACCGCCGTTCAACGCATCCTCGTCTGGCCGCTGGCGATCCCCATGCGGCGGACCGTATCCCACGCTGCGTCCGAACGATCGGTGGCCGACCCTGTTGTGGTGGAGGTGGAACTGGGCAACGGCGTGACGGGGTACGGCGAAACGCTGGCCCGCCCCTACGTGACCGGCGAGACGGTTCCCTCGGTCCAGGCCGCCCTGCGGGGCGTTCTGATGCAGCGCGTGCTCGGCCTTCACCCGACCTCCTTCGCCGAGGCGCTGGAAGGCGCGGACAGCCTGCCGTTTGTCGATGAACACGACCGGCCCATCCCCGCCGCCCGGGCCGCGATGGAACTGGCCCTGCTGGATGCCTACTCCCGCGCGTTTGATCGGCCGTTGAACAGCATCGCCGGGTGGGCGGGGCTCGCCGGCTTCGGCACGCCCGGCAGCCGCGAGGCCGTTCACGCCAGCGGCGTGCTGGCGAATCGCACCCCGGCGGGCATGATGAAGACGCTGCGACTGCTCTGGTGGTACGGGCTGCGCCAGTTCAAGCTCAAGGTCGGTGACGATGGGGACGCGGAGCGGCTGGACCGTGCATACGCGTACCTGCGACCCGCCATTGCGCGCGGCAAGGCCTCGCTTCGGCTGGATGCCAACGGCGCCTGGTCGAAGGATGAGGCCATCGACAGGCTGGGAGACTGGCGGGACCTCCCTCTGGCCGGCGTGGAGCAGCCGCTGGCCCGCGGGCGCGAGGAGGACCTGCCGCTGCTCAAGCACGTCATCCAGTTGCCCCTGATTCACGACGAATCGCTCATCACGCTGGGTGACGCCCGGCGGCTTTGCGAAGCCGGCGTGGCGGACGGTTTCAACATCCGCATCAGCAAGTGCGGCGGGCTGCTGCCGGCGTTGCGACTGGCCGCGTTCGCCCGCCGGCACGAGGTGTTGATCCAACTGGGCTGCATGGTCGGTGAGACGAGCATCCTGTCTGCGGCGGGGCTGCGCTTCCTGGAGATCACACCGGGAGTGACGTTCCTCGAAGGCTGCTTCGGCTCATTCCTGCTTCGCGGCGACGTGGTCCGCCGCCCCCTGCGCTTCGGCTACGCCGGCGGCCTGCCCCCCCTCGGCCCCGCCGGCCTGGGCGTCCAGGCCGACCCCGCCCGGCTCCAGGCACTCTGCCCGGAAGGGCCAGAGACGATCGCCTTGTGATGGACCCTGTCCGCGGCCCGCTTCGCCGGGAAGGCCACATCCGCAGGCTTCCCACAACAGCCGGGCCGCTGTTTCTGTGATTCCCGCCGGAGTTCGCGAAACCCATCGTCGCTTGGAATCTCTAATGATGCTGAGCCCTTGCCTCTCGCGCAGAGTCCCGAGGCTTCTTCTTGAAGTCGGCATAGAGGCTCGTAATGTCTTATTGGACAATGCATTATGGGCGCCGGCGGCCGGCCGGCGCTACAATCCGGAGGTAGCCACCATGGCGTGTGAACCGTTCCAGGCGAGTCGAACAGCGGGCCGATTGTGGGCGGCGTTTGCAGTAGGGCTTGTCGCAATCGTGCCGAAACTGTCCTCCGCGGCCGATCCTGTCCAGGCAGAGGCGGAGACCCTGATTCGGCAGATGGCGGAGGTCAACCGCTACTGGTTCTTCGAACCCCCGGATGCGGTCCGACAGTTTCAGTACGACTACGATCTCGGCGACAAGCCGACGCAATCCGTGGTGGTTTCCGACCCGGCCAGCGCCAGCCGGCCGGAGAAACAGGCGACAACCTACTGGACGCCTCTCCATGCGTTGGCGAAAGACCCCGCGGGTGCAACGTACACCCGCTTGGAGCGCCGCGGAAAGCAGATCGAGATCGACTTCGACTTCGGTCAGGTCTGCGGTTTCGCGATCGGCAACGGCCTTTCCGGAAGCTGGTATGGCTACGGCAGCGCCGGTGCGCAAACAGGAACAGTTGCGATTGAAAGCTCGAGCATGGTGCCCGTTTCGTGCAACGCCGGGTCGCTGGAGCAGAATTTTGAACAATACGTGGCGATCGACCCGGGACACTTGGCTCCTTTGCGCATTCGCGTGCGCAAGGAGGACATGCACTTCGACTGGTCGTTCCGCGTCTACGCGCCGGGACTGTGGCTGCTGGACGAGGCTCGCTACGGCGTGGGCGAGAACCCGGAATTGCGTGTTGTGGCGTCCACCGCAAACGTGGTGGTGAACCAGCAGACGCCGCAGCTTGTCGCTCAGGCACGTGAGGCGGCCGAGGCACAGCAGCGACGTGACGCGGGGCGCGAGGCCGTGCGAAAGGTGCTGGAGGCAAATGGTCTCTGGCTGCGGCCCTCGCTGGAGGCGCGCCGCGGGCTCGCCTACGAGTACCAGCAGGAGGATGACTACACGGAGCGCATTCTGTTTGACGACGCCGGCAACGTGTTCGTCCGCCTGATGCGCTCGCGAGAGACTTCCGAACCAACCCGGCAGTCTCTCTTCACGGCTGACGGCTTCAAGGCCACCGGAGACGTATCCGATCCTTCGCTCGCCCTGTACGGCGACCCTCTCGTGAGTCTTTCTCGCCTCTTTGAGTCGCCGGACGCCACGGGCGAGAGCCTGCTGCGTGCCGATCGCATGGTGTACAGCCTGGCCATCGGGCTGGCATGGGAGTGCGCCACCACCCGGCTGGCCCGCGAGCCGGACGGGTTTCGGGCGGAAGTGACCGATCGCGCGGACGCCACCTACACGCTGACGCTCTGGCCGCGCGGCGGTGCCCAGATCTTCACCGGCACCATGCTTGCCTTCACGTCCTGGGCCTACATGCACGACGTTCAGTACCACCGGGCCGAGTTGACGATTGAAGCCGCCACGCACCGCATCCTGCGCGAAGAGGATTTCGACGGCGAGGGCAAGGTCGTCGCTTCGTATACCTTCTCGAATTGGCTCGCGGATGCCGCGGGTGCCGCACCGGCCCGCATCAACGCGGTGATTCCCTACGAGAGGGACGATCGCGACCAGTCGCTCGAGATGCAGGCCGAGTTCCGCTTCGCCCGCCCCGGCGTCTGGCTACTGGACACGGTTCTCAGCACGTTCCGCAACGATGCCGGGCAGTCGACGGGGAAGCTGACCGTACTTCCAAACGCGAACGAAACATTCCAGCCCGTGACCGATACCCTCCGGCGAATGACGGCAACCCGTGACCTTCTGCAACGCATCACGTCGGCTCCGGAGCGACATGCCGCGGTTTCCGTCGTACCGGGTCAGCCGATGGATCTGGCGGTCCGGGCCGTCTGGGCGGAGGAGAGCACCCAGCAGCGTAAAGACTGGAAGGCGGATGGCGACATCGCGGTGGTCGACGCCCGCCTGGACGCCGGGCCCCGGCAGTCCGACCTGCTGCTGACGCTGGCCTCCACGCTGCATTGGAAGGAGGCGTTGGTTCGGGTGTGCGTGCGCGTGCACGATGCCGAGGCCAGGTTGCTGGCCGATGAGGAGCGGGAAATCACGATCCGCGCCGAGGCCGCACCTGGTCTGGCGGAGGTGCTCTTCTCGTTCGGCAATCCGCCGGAGCGAGAAGGCCTTGCCGGACAACCCCTGCGAGTGGAAGTGGATGCCACAATCGAGCGGCTCACCGGCGCGTATCACGGACACGGCCTCTGGATGTACTTCACGTCAGGAGATGCGGAAGCGCAGCATGGTTCGCCATCCGCGGAGGGAGCAGACGACGAGACGGCGGAGGTGACGCCCGAGCAGGCCACCTGGCTGCGCGCACTCAAGAGCGGCAACGACAGCGATCGCGAGAGTGCGGCCCACAAGCTCGGGGATTGTGGAAATACGTCCGTCGTGCCCGCGCTCATCGCGGCTTTGTCCGACCCGGAGTGGGATGTCCGCACGGACGTGGCCGACGCGTTGGGAAAGCTGGGGGACGTGCGGGCCGTCGAGGCGCTGGCCCAGGCCACTCGCGACCCTCACGGAGGTGTCCGGGCCTGCGCTGTGGCGGCGCTGGGGAAGTTTGGCCGGCAGACGAATCTGCCCGCGCTGGTGACGGCACTGGCGGATGACGATGAGCGGGTTCGGACGGTCGCCGCTCACGTGCTCCAGGAGCGCGGCTGGCAGCCCTCGACGCGGGCGGAGCGGGTTCGACTTCTCCTCGCGTCCGGCCGGCTCGATGATGCGAAGGCGGTGGCCCCGGTAGCCGCGCCGGTCCCGGATCGCGAGTTTACCGTCCGCGGGCCGTTCGCCCGCGACCTGCCGGTCCTCGTGAACCTCACCGTCCCTGCCGAAGAAGACAAGCGGCCGGAGTTCGTCGTACACTGGATCGATTTCACACCGTCAGACGCCCCAACTGTTGCGAAGGTCAACGCGACCATCATCTCCGGGCCCAAGGCCGCCTGGCGGCTGGAGCTGACGCTGCTGGGTGACGGCGACCGCGTTCTGCGCCGGGCCGAGACTCGCATCGAAAACAGCGGCATCATCGAAGGCATTCCCATGCGCGGCGAAACGACGTTCCGCCTGGACTTCGGCCCCGACCCGATCCCGGAGCCCGTTCGCGCCTTCCTCCTGACCGTGACACCGTAAGACCGGGCAGCATTGCGTGGACACGTCGTAATTCATTAATTAATAACAAGTTACAGTGTGCCACCGTATCAGGTGCGATGGGCCATCGGCGGCGGATCGAGCATCAGGCCATGTGCTGGTCGGCACTCGCGGCCTCCCAGACCATGAAGCTCATGATGGTGCGATTCGTCGGGGCCGCGCGGGTGCGCAGAGACCGCCAACTGCTATCGGTGCGGTGTATGTCCGCCATGTGCGGCTGGGGCGCGCGCTGCGCCAACGGTGACACAGCGCGGGGGCGGGGCTTACGCCAATTGTGACGTGGCCGGATGAGGCAGAACCGTTCCGTATGATCTCTCTGCTCCGGGACGTTCCGGGCTGGCATACCGGGTATGCGGCATGATATAATCGCCCTCGTGAGCTGGGACAGAATCGTCAGCCAAGCTCGCCAGCCTTTCACTTCCACGAGCGCAGCGCGGATACGCGGGCCCTATGGGTGCGGGATCATCAAATGAGAGCGGACGAGGTGCAAGGGTTCGTCGACCGGCACATCGGTGAACGAGGCGGGTTGATCTCCATTCTGGAGGACGTGCAGGCCCGTTACAGCTACCTGCCGGCGGATGTCCTGCAGGCCGTGGCGGAGAGGACGGGCCAGTCCCTGACGGAGGTGTACGGTGTGGCGACGTTCTACAAGTCGTTCAGCCTGAAGCCTCGCGGCAAGCACCTGTGTTCGGTGTGCGTGGGTACGGCGTGCCACGTGCGGCGGGCCCCGATGGTCGCTCGGGAGGTCGAGCGGCAGTTGGGGGTTCGCCCGGGGGAGACGACGGCGGATCGGGAGTTCACGTTCGAGACCGTCAACTGTCTTGGGGCGTGTGCCCTGGGGCCGATCGTCGTGGTGGATGGCCACTACTTCTCCGCCGTCACCACGGGCAAGGTAAAGGACATACTCGAGCGAACGCGGGCGGGGCTGGACCGGGTGGACGTGAAGACGGACCGTCGGATCTTTCCGGTGACGGTCAGTTGTTCGCGCTGCAATCACTCACTGATGGATGCGGCGCACCTGATCGACGGCAGTCCCTCCATTCGGGTCACGGTGTCTTTCCAGCGGCACCACGGCTGGCTGCGGCTGTCCTCGCTCTACGGCAGCTACACGCTGGAGTGCGAGTACGAGATCCCCATGGACGCCGTGGTGGACTTCTTCTGCCCCCATTGTCACGCGGACCTCAAGAGCGCCGCGGGTTGTCCGGAGTGCGGCGCGCCGATGGTGGCCATGATCGTGCGGGCGGGCGGCATCGTGCAGGTCTGCTCGCGTCGCGGATGCAAGGGGCACATGCTGGACCTGAATGGCAGCGGATTCTGAGCACCCGGCCGGGCGCATTCCCTTCGAGGGAATCGGCCCGCGGGTCTGGCCGGCGGGATACATTCATGCAAAGACCGAAATCCATCGACGACTTCAGGGCCCTGCAGGCCCGGCTGTACACGGATCGGGACGCGAGCATTTCGTCGATCGTCATCTCCGCCGGAACCTGCGGGCAGGCCAGCGGCGCCAACGACCTGATCCGAGCGACGAAGCGGGAGCTGCTCAGCCGGGGGCTCGCCGAGCGGATACACTTGCGCATCACGGGCTGCCACGGCTTCTGTGAGGCGGAGCCCTCGATCCTGGTCGAACCGCGCGGCACGTTCTATCCGCGCGTTCCGGTCGACGCGATCCCCCGCATCGTCGAGGCGGTCGCCCACGACGCCGTGCTGGAGGACCTCCTTTTCGTCGATCCGCAGACCGGCGCCCCCATCGAGAAGCAGCCGGACGTGCCGTTCTTCCGCGGTCAGGTCCGGACGCTGCTGTCTCGCAACGAGAAGGTCGATCCGATCCGCATCAGCAACTGCATCGAGAACGGCGGTTACTCGGCGCTCGTTCAGGTGCTCGAGCGGGGGGAGCCGGGCTGGGTGATCGCGCAGATCAAGGCCTCCGGCCTGCGGGGCCGGGGCGGCGCCGGCTTTCCCACCGGGACGAAGTGGGAGATGCTGGCTCGGCAGCCTGACGGGCGCGGCAAGATCGTGGTGTGCAACGCGGATGAAGGGGATCCCGGCGCGTACATGGACCGGAGCGTCCTGGAGGGCAATCCGCACAGCATCATCGAGGGCATGCTCATCGGCGCGTACGCGACCGGCGCCGGCGAAGGCGTCATCTACGTGCGAAACGAGTACCCGCTGGCCATCAAGCACCTGCTCATCGCGTTGCGACAATGCCGCGACCTCGGCCTGCTGGGCGACAGCGTTCTCGGGACCTCGCTTCGCTTCGACGTTCGGCTCGTGCGAGGCGCGGGCGCCTTTGTGTGCGGGGAAGAGACGGCCCTCATGCGATCGATCGAAGGGCGCATGGGCGAGCCGCGGCAGCGCCCGCCGTTCCCCATGCAGAAGGGGATCGACGGTCGGCCCACCGTCATCAACAACGTGGAGACCTGGGCTAACGTTCCGGTCATTATCACCGAGGGCGCCGAGCGGTTTGCCGCAACCGGCACCGCCCGGAGCGGAGGGACGAAGATCTTCAGCCTGGTGGGCAAGATCCGGCACACCGGCCTGGTCGAGGTGCCGATGGGCATCACGATCGAGAAGATTGCCTACGACATCGGGGGCGGCCCGCGTGACCACGGCCGGATCAAGGCCGTTCAGACCGGCGGCCCCTCCGGCGGATGCATACCGGCCCGCATGTTCAGCCTGCCCATCGACTATGACAGCCTGGCGAAAGCGGGCTCGATCATGGGCTCCGGCGGCATGATCGTCATGGACGAAAGCACCTGCATGGTGGACGTCGCCAAGTACTTCATGCGGTTCCTGAAGGACGAATCATGCGGGAAGTGCTTCACCTGCCGCAAGGGCACGCAGCGGATGTACGAGATCCTGGACGACATCTCCAGCGGCAGGGGCACCATGACCCAGCTCGACCTTCTGGAGGAGTTGGCGCAGGTCGTCAAAGACACGTCGATGTGCGGCCTGGGGCAGTCCGCTCCCAACCCCGTTCTGAGCACGTTGCGGTACTTCCGCGAGGAGTACGAGGAACACATCCGGGACCACCGATGCCGCGCGATGGTGTGCAAGGAGCTGGTGGGGGCGCCGTGCCAGACGGCCTGCCCGCTGGGGACGGAAGCCTGGCGGTACGTGGCCCACATCGCGCGAGGCGAATACGAGGAGGCGTACCGGGTGATTCGGGAGGCCAACCCGTTCCCCTCCGTGTGCGCGCGGGTCTGCAGCCACCCGTGTGAGACTCACTGCCGAAGCGGGGAAGCCGGCAAGAAGCCGATCGCCATTCGGGCGCTGAAGCGGTTCATCACCGACCGGATTGACCCCTCGACGTACCGGCCGCAGCGAAGGAACGGGGCAAGTGAGGACGCGGCGAAGATCGCGATCATCGGTTCCGGTCCGGCCGGTCTGACCGCCGCACACTATCTTTCGCTGTCCGGCTACCGGGTGACCGTATTCGAGGCGGACGATCGCCCCGGGGGGATGCTGGTTAGCGGCATTCCTTCGTATCGACTTCCCCGCGATGTCCTGCGGAAGGAGATCGAGTCGGTGATCGACGACCGTGTGAGCTTGCGGTGCAAGGCCGCACTGGGCAAAGACATCACGATCGATGGGCTGTTTGAGGAGGGTTTTCGGGCGGTTTTCCTGGCGATGGGCGCCCACAAGAGCCGCAAGCTGAACCTGGAAGGCGAGGACGTCGAAGGCGTATTCCCGGCCATTCAATTTCTCAAAACGTTCAACCTGAGCGGCAAGCAATCGGCTCATGGGCGAGTCGGCGTCATCGGGGGCGGCGACAGCGCGGTCGATGCGGCCGGCGTTGCCATTCGCCAGCCCGAGGTTCAGAGCGTGACCATCTTCTATCGGCGGACCCGGCAGGAGATGCCGGCCCAGGAACGCGACGTGGAAGCGGTTTTGGAGGAGGGGGTCACGCTCGAGACGCTGACCTCGCCGGTGCGCATTCTGACCGATCACGGCCGCCTGGCGGGAATCGAGTGCGTCCGGAACCGGCTCGGGGAGATCGACTCCAGCGGCCGGCGCAAGCCGGTTCCGATCCCGGGATCGGAACACGTCGTTCTGCTGGACACGCTGATCGTGACGATCGGAGACATTCCGGACATCGAGTACATGGCGTCGATGGGGATCGAGGTGACGGACTGGGGGACCATCCGCGTCGACGAGAAGACTCTGGCCACCAGTCGAGCCGGCGTGTTCGCCGGGGGGGACGTGGTCACCGGTCCCAACACGGTAGTGGAGGCGATCGCGTCCGGGAAGAAGGCGGCAGTGATGATCGACCGCTGGGTGCGCGGCGAGGAACTCAAGCAGCCGGTGATGCCTCGCCTGCCGCGCGTGTACGTTCCGCCGCCGATCGACGCGGAGGAGGCCGTCGAGGGCGATCGCGTGAAGGCGCCGACGGTCGCCGCCGACTCGCGCCGGCGCAGCTTCGAAGAGGTGGAGCTGTCGTTTTCCGTCGAAGAGGCCACCTGCGAGGCGCGGCGGTGCCTGCGGTGCGATCTGGAGTTCACGGAGCCCCGCGAAGACGCGCTGCCCTCTGCGGCGGCGGAGGGAGGAGCAGCATGGTAGAACTGAAGATCAACGGTCTGCACGTTTCCATGCCCGAGGGTTCCACCTTGCTGGAGGCGGCCCGGTTCCTCGGATTCCCGATCCCGACGTTGTGTCACATGGACGGGCTCGAGCCCTATGGCGCGTGCCGGCTGTGCGTCGTCGAGATCGGGCGCGAGCCGAAGGCCCGACTGGTGACGGCATGCACGTATCCGGTTCAGGAGGGGTTGGAGGTTCGGACCGCGTCCTCGCGCGTGGTTCGAGCCCGCGTGATGATCCTGGAGCTGCTGCTGGCCTCGTGCCCGCAGTCCCGGACGATTCAGGACCTGGCGGCGGCCCACAACGTGCGGCAGCAGCGGTTCCGCCAGGAACAGGAGGACTGCATCCTGTGCGGACGGTGCGTGCGGATGTGCAAGGAGCAGATGATGGCGGGGGCCATCGGCTTCCGCGGGCGCGGCGAGAACCGGAGCATCGGCACGCCGTTTGACCTGCGATCGGAACAGTGCCGCCTGTGCGGCGGCTGCATCTACGTCTGCCCGGCCTGCCAGTTGCGCTGCACGTACAATGAACCGGACAAGGCCGTCTGCGGCGGCTGCGCCAACCTGAGTCCGCCGTGTATCGAGAAAGAACCGTTCGACGACATGATGTGCTACATGAGCCCCTGTGTCGCCTGCGAGATTCCGAAAGAGTAGCCCACAACACATGGTAATCGAGGAGAAGGCCGCAATGTCACTGACGTTCTCAAGGGTGAACTCGTCCGCCGCGACGCTGACGAAGAACCGTACGGAAGAGTCGATTTCGCCCAATTCCGGCATGTGCGTCACCTGCGTGGACGGCTGCATCGGCATGTGCGAGATCGGCAAGTCCGCCTATCGCGGCCACGAGGTGATCTATCCCCAGCCGTTCGGCGTGATCACGACAGCCGCGGAGAAGACCTACCCGATCGACTACTCGCATTTCAACATCATGGGGACGGCGGTGGGGGCGTACGGCATCGACGCCGACAGCGACAAGGCCATCTTCCCCGCCGTGAACCTGGAAGTGTGCTTCGGGCACGACCGCGGCATCAAGTTCCGCTACCCGTGGCTGATCCCGGGAATCGGCTCAACCAACATCGCCAAGAACAACTGGGAGGGCCTGGCGATCGGGTCGGCGCTGGCGGGCACGGGGCTGACCATCGGCGAAAACGTGGTCGGCATGGATCCGGAATCCGTCATCAAGAACGGCCGGGTGGTCGACACGGTCGATCTGAAGCGCCGGGTCAGCCTGTACAAGGATCACCAGCGCGACGGCTACGGCGCGATCATCGTCCAGGCGAACGTGGAGGACACGCGCCTCGGCGCCCAGGAATACGCCATCGAACGACTGGGGGTCGAGTGCGTGGAGCTGAAGTGGGGCCAGGGCGCCAAGGACATCGGCGGCGAGGTCAAGGTCAACAACCTGAAGAAGGCGCAGACTCTGTACGAGCGCGGGTACGTCGTGCTGCCGAACCCGACCGATCCGCACGTGATCAAGGCGTTCGAGCGGGGTGCGTTCAAGGAGTTCGAGCGGCACTCCCGCGTGGGCATGGTCAGCGAGGAATCCTTCGCCAGGCGGGTCGAAGAGCTTCGCCAGGCCGGCGCGAAGTACGTGTTCCTCAAGACGGGCGCCTATCGCCCCGCGGACCTGGCCAGAGCCATCCTGTTCGCCAGCAAGTACAAGCTCGACCTGCTCACCGTGGACGCGGCCGGGGGCGGCACGGGCATGAGCCCGTGGCGAATGATGAACGAGTGGGGCGTACCCCCGGTGGAGCTGCATTCCCTGCTGCACGAGTATGCCGTCCGGCTCAGCGAGAAGCGTCACAAGCTGCCGGCCCTGGCCGTCGCGGGCGGATTCACGTTTGAGGACCAGATCTTCAAGGGACTCGCGCTGGGGGCGCCGTTCGTGAAGCTGGTGGGCATGGCCCGGTCGCCGATCGCGGCGGCCATGGTGGGCAAGACGATCGGCCGGGCGATCAACGAGGGGCAGTTGCCGGTCTACGTGGAGCGATTCGGCACCACGCTGGACGAGATTTTCGTGACGGCCGGCACCTTGCGGCGAGAGTTGGGGGACCAGGCGTTCGAGCGTCTGCCGGCCGGCGCCCTCGGGCTGTACACGTACTACGAGCGGCTGGCCCAGGGCCTGCGGCAGCTTATGTGCGGCAGCCGGAAGTTCGCCCTGGAGCACATTTCCCGTGGTGACCTGGCGGCCCTGACCCGGGAGGCGTCGCAGGTCAGCGGCATCCCGTACATCACGGACGTCGATCGCGAGGAGGTGGAGCGGATTCTGCAGGGCTAGGCGCCACCGATGGACTCCATGACGGTTTGCATCGGCAGCTCAATCGCATACCGGGCCAGCAGGACAACCGCCAGGCTCAGGAGAACCACCGCCCAGCAGGACGCCAGCGCAACTCGTCGTATCGTGATGATCGCCACGACGCCCAGGCACACGCCGAGCCATGAGACGGCCATGGGCACCCAAGGCACGCGCAGGATGAACTGCGTCAGGACGGGCGTCTGCGCCCCAAAGTCCCGGAGGAACGCCTTCCGCGTGGGGATGTAATCCAGCGCAAGATACGCCGAACAAACCACGAGAAGCACGCCCAGCGCGGTACCGATGAATCCCAGGAGCCGGTAAAGGAACACATCCGCCCGCTGTTCGTCAGCATTCATGGTGCGCCAGCCTCCAAGGCTGAGCCCCGGCGAGGATCGATTCGGGAGCCGCCTGCGTTCAGGCCGTCCGTCAACGGCACGGCTCCGTTCGCGGAATGTGATCCACCGGGCCAGTCTCAGAGCGATTATCCATCGATTCGCGTTTCATCCGATTCATCGGTCTCATCTCCTGCAGGATAGAGGGATAATTCAATCCCAATTCCCAGGTTTCCCGCTTCCCGAAGCAGAGTCGAGGGCAAGTAATCGCATTGCCCTACTATGCCCAGACGGCCAATCCGCAGCTCATAGGGAAAATCAAGTCGAACGTCCTCCACGTTTGGAAAGCCAACCAGCCGTTCAAGCTCGTCGTGAAATCTGCGGAGAAAGCTGATGGCATCATCGATTTGCCCGGGAAGGTCGTCCCATTCCCGTTTGCTGACATCGATCTTCAAGCCGGAAACGTCAAAGCAGGTCTTGTTTCGCGAGCTTTCTGGAAACCTACGCTCCCCTTTGTGGAAGATCTGATAGGGAGACAAGTTCGAGTCCCTCATGAACTCGTCTACGTCGAATTGCTCACCGGACACTCTTAGCACACACATTTGCCTCTTCCGTTTCGTTGCCTATGCCACGAGAAATCGGACACAGGTTCTTCCCTTTGCACGAAGCTCCCGTCTTTGCACACATTTTGGACAAGGAAACTACCTGAACCGCATGTCTGTCGATGGAGGGTCACGGTTTTCCCTGCCAAAACGAAAAACTCTCTGCCCGCCTGCCGCTTGCCCTGCATCATGGGTGGGGGGCAAATTCGCAACCCTCCCTTTTTCTCGCTTGGGTCTATTCCCTTGCAGCCTGCACACGCAGTTCATTTGTCGCCGTCGCCCACGTGGGCAGGGCTATCTCGATGCGGTGATAGGAACTCTTCGACAAACAATCCCCGCTCGCGTGCGAACGCCCGCGACTGATCGCAGGGAACGGGCACACCGATATACATGTAATAGTCCCAGCCGAAGTGCACAAAGCTGTCGCCGGCTTCAAGCTTGCACCAGGCCATGTCGCGCAGGATGAGCCGCATCAGGCATGCCGCCTGCTCTTGATCGAGATCACTCCCTTCGCGGACGTTGAGCTTTGCCGCCTCGCCACCGTTGTCTTCAAGCTGACGGACGGTGACGGTTGGCACTCCGGCTTCACTCAGAAAGCGGATTGCGGTGGCGACGTAGGCATCCTCGGTCCGCAGATATTCCTCCAGAGTCAGCTTGCTCCCGCCGATGATGCCTCCAACCTGCGAGAACATCGTCCAGTCGTCCCCTTTGTAGACGCCGTTCTCGCCCCGCTTGCCTGGGTCGTATTTTGTCACGCGGTACTCGTAGACCATGATGAACCCCCGATATCCCAAAACCGGGACGGAACCTCGAAACGGGGACGCAGCTCGTTTTCAGGGACGAACTCGGTCCGATCCTGACCTCGGTTCCCCTCGCCTCGTGCGGCAGAGCCCCGTGGACCGGGCAGGATCCGCGACCCTGCAAAAGGAGCCGCGTCAATACCCTCGGCCCAAACGAGCTGCGTCCTATCGAGATGCGCCGCGCATGCTACCACTCCCACCCTGACTCACGCAGGAACGCCAGTACGCGACGGCGTCGCAATAAACGCAGGTTCACCCGGAATACCTGCTGTTCTGTCTGGAGGTCAAAGCTGCTCCAGAACGAGTACTGGATCGAATCCACCGCCTCTCGAGGAACCACAATAACACGCCCCTTCTTCCATCGGATCGGCCAGTCCGGGTGCTGGGTAATCTCAGGTGGGAGCTTCGAAAGATCGCCTTCCATGATCTCGCGTTTTCCGCTGGAAAGGGCCTCCAGGGCGGCGCCCACCAGACCGAGGGTCGCGCCAAGGGCACTACTCACCAGACAAAGGAAGAATGCATCGCTGGAAGCAACCACCGGGCCCCAGTAATGCTTGGCCCTCAGTCCTCTGCCGATCAGAACCTCGCCGCCAACGCGCATGTACGCGGGCATCGCAAAACCCTCCAAATGCCCAACAGGTGTCACCAACGGTGGTTCAGCCATCGTTGGGTTTCGATCATCTGGCCGGCGCCATCATACAATTTGGATGTTCTTCCTGAAAGACGCGGCATAATCGCCACGTCGTCGTGTCGGTGAAGCCAACTGAGCCCGATCGCGGGGATATCCCTTACGATCGCCTCGTTGCACGCCACGCGCGCCGTGACTCCGCGTTCTCCAGAACCACGGTTTCGCCGACTATGACATGCGATTGTCTCAAGGCACCCTGAGAGGCAAGGACGGTGATCAGGAGAGCGTCCGCCTCGGGCGGACTCTGTGCTTCGCGGGCTCGGCAGGCTGATGGCGTTCGAGGCTGTGCATCTCTGCCACCCTTCAACATCCCCGCGCCCTGACCTCTGACGTTCAACCGAGACGCGGGACGGAGGCATGTCGTCAATGCAGGCCGGTGGGGCCGCGGGTGGGATGGGCCCGCACGCACCACTCACCGCAAAGACCGGCTGGATCCCGGCGCGTCCCGGCTCGCCGAGATCCCGCAGACACTGGAGAACTGGAGAACTCGAAACTGGAGACTAGAAAGAGGAATGACCGGCTGGAAAGCCGGTCCCACAAAGCAAGGCCGGTCCCACAAAGACGGGCCGGTCCCACAAAGACGGGCCGGTCGCACGGCAAAACCTGTGTAGCCGTCGCCGTGTTGCGCGGGTTGGGGGCGCGGCCTGCGCCGGGCGGGGGCGCCTACTGCCAACCCCGCACCATGGCCGCGAACGTCTCGCCGCGCTGTTCGTAATTCGTGAACTCGTCGTAGCTCGAGCAGCCGGGTGACAGCAGAACGGCCTCGCCCTCCGCCGCCAGGCCCCGCGCGCACTCCACCGCGTCCGCCAGCCGGCCCACGCGCTTGATGCCCGGCTCGCTCGCCTGGCCGCGAGCCTGCTCGATCGCGTCGGCATAGCGACCGCCCGCCGCTCCACAGCACACCACCGCCTTGGCCCTCGAGACCAGCACGCGGGCCATGCCGTCCAGCGGCAACCCCTTGTCGAACCCGCCGACAATCACCACGGCCGGCCGGTCCATCGCTTGGACGGCCGTGATCGTCGCCTCCGGCGTGGTGGACTTCGAGTCGTTGTAAAAATCCACGCCGCGCCACGTCCGCACGTGCTCCAGCCGATGCGGCAGCGAGCAATACGACTCCAGCGCCCCCGCGATGGCCTCATCCTCGATCCGCAGGCACCGGCACACGGTGGCCGCACACGCCGCGTTCACCTGGTTGTGCCGCCCCGGCACGCGAAGCGGGAACGGCCGGTCCACGGAGACCTGCACCGCCCGGGCGCCGGTTCGCTCCGTGATCTCCACGATCTCGCCGAGCAGCCTCGGATCCTCCGGCCCCGCGATGGCGATTTCTCCCGGCTTCTGGAACCGGACGATGTTCAGCTTCGCCTCCAGGTAGCTCTGTTCGTCCCCGTGCCGATCCAGGTGGTTCGGCGAGACGTTCAGCACCATGCCGATGGACGGGCTGATCCGCACCGCGGCCGCGTCCTCCAACTGAAAGCTCGACAGCTCAAGCACCACCACGTCCTCGGCCGCCATCTCCGGCAGGTCCGCCAGAAGCGACCGCCCGATGTTCCCGCCGAACCAGGCCCGCCGGAACGGCGCCGCACCGGCCCGCTCGACGGCGCTCAGAATGTGGTGCGTCATGGCGCACGTCGTGCTCTTGCCGGCCGATCCGGTCACGCCGATCAGCCGGGCCCGGCACCTTTCCAGGAACAGGTTCATCTCACTGGACCAGGGCACGCCGCGCGCGATCGCGGCCTGGAAGAACTCGGACTTGCGCTTGTCGACGGCCGGGCTGACGACCAGCAGGTCCGCTTTGTCCAGGTCCGCCACATCGTGCCCGCCGAGGTGGAGCTGCACGCCCAGCCCGTCGAGCTGGGCCACGGAACCGGCCAGGCCGGCCGCGTTGGCCGCATCCGTCACCGTCACCTCGGCGCCCTGGCCCGCCAGCCACCGGGTCACGCCGATGCCGCCGCCGAACCGGCCCAACCCCATCACCACCACTCGCTTGCCGCGTAAGTCTGGCTGCCCCACAAGTTGCTCCCGTCAGTACTGAAAACGCCGCCGCACGTCAGCCGGCGCGTCTTCCATCCCATTATCGACCGGATGGGCGGCTCCGCACCTGCCGCAGCCGGGGGTACCAAAACGTCGCGTCCGTTCCACGTTTGAGACGCCCTCCGATTGACCCTCCCGCGGGGCGGGGGTATAAACTTCAGCCGTCTGAGCGTAGACGCCACTAGCTCAATTGGACAGAGCATCGGTCTACGGAACCGAAGGTTTCTGGTTCGAATCCAGAGTGGCGTATTGGGCCAGGAGGCAGGCGGCCGCGGGTCGCCGAACTCCACTACATCGCACCCGTGACCGGCTGTCGTGTCAAAGCCCCTCCCTCGGAGGGAACGCCGGCTCCATCGGGCGATCGCGAGCGCGTCGGTCTCGGTTGCGCGCCCGTGGGGGGATCCTTCGATTCGGGAATTTCGACCATGAAGCAGGTTCCGAACACGGATAACCTGGCGTTCATTGAAGCCCTGTTCGCGGAATATGCCCGGAACCCCGCCGCCGTCCCACCAGAATGGCAACGCCTGCTTGACGACTGGACGGCGGAAGCCGGTCTGCCCAAACGCTTTAATGGCCCGAGTTTCAAGCCGTCCAGCATCTTCAACCCCGGCGGGCCCGGCGCCTCGGGAGCGGTCATCCGCGAGGTCGTCCGCGTGGACTCCCACCAGGACCGCGTGGACCAGTTGGTGCGAGCTTACCGTGTGCGCGGCCATCTTGTGGCGCGCCTGGATCCCCTCGGGCGACACCTGCCCTTCCGGCCGGAGCTGAAGCCCAAGTACTACGGCTTCACCAAGGAGGACCTGAGCCGGTCGTTCTCCTCGCGCACGATCCAAGGTCCAAACGTCCGAACCCTGCGCGAGATCATCCGACTGCTGCGGACGACGTACTGCCGCTCAATCGGCGTGCAGTTCATGCACATTGATGATCTGAAGGTCCGCCACTGGCTGCAGGACCGCATGGAGGGCTCGGGGAATCGCCTTAACCTCAGTCGGGACATGCAGTTGCGGATTCTGACCCGCCTGACGGACGCCGTCATCTTCGAGGAGTTCATCCAGAAGCGGTACGTCGGGGCCAAACGGTTCTCGCTGGAGGGCTCGGAGAGTCTCATCCCGCTGTTGGACCTGGCCATCGAGAAGGCCGGCGAGCACGGCGTGAAGGATATCGTCCTGGGCATGGCGCATCGCGGCCGGCTGAACGTGCTGGCCAACATCATCGGCAAGAGCCCGCAGCACATCTTCCGCGAGTTTGACGACGTGGACCCCGGCCTTCACACGGGCCGGGGGGACGTAAAGTACCACCTGGGCTACAGTTCCGACTGGACCACCCACGCCGGGCACAAGGTCCACCTGAGCCTCTGCTTCAACCCCAGCCATCTGGAGTACGTCAACGGTGTGGCCCTCGGGCGTACGCGGGCCAAGCAGGACCGGCTGGGGGATCGCGAAGGCCACGCGGTTCTGTGTCTGCTCATCCACGGCGATGCGGCGTTTGCCGGCCAAGGGGTAGTTCAGGAGACGCTGAACCTCAGCGAACTGCCGGGCTATCGCACGGGCGGGACGCTGCACGTCGTCGTGAACAACCAGATCGGCTTCACGACGACGAACCGGGAGGCCCGGTCCAGCCTTTATCCGACCGCCCTGGCCAAGATGCTGCAAAGCCCCATCTTCCACGTGAACGGGGAGAACCCGGAGGCCGTCGCCCAGGCCATTTTGCTGGCGATGGATTTTCGGAAGGAGTTCCACCGGGACGTGGTGATCGACATGTGGTGCTACCGCCGCCACGGGCACAACGAATCGGACGAGCCATCGTTCACGCAGCCGATCCAGGCCAGGAAGATCGAGCGTCGCTGCTCGGTGCGTGACGGATACCTGCACCACCTCTTGACGCTCGGCGAAGTGACCGAGGAAGAGGCCGACCGCATCGCTGCCGAGCGCCGCGCGCAGTTGGAGAAGGAACTCTCCGTCGCCCGCAGCGATGATTACGTCTACAGAATGCAGACGGCCGGTGGCATCTGGCGCGGCTATCGGGGCGGCTCCGCCGCGCAGGCGGACGCGGTGGACACTCGCGTGGATCGTGAGCGGCTGGCCGACCTGTTGCTCCGCCAGAGTGTCGTGCCGGACGGGTTTGAGCCGCACCCAAAGATCGTTCGCCTGCTCGCCCAGCGCCGGGAGATGGCCGAAGGGAAGCGCCCGCTCGACTGGGCGGCCGCGGAGGCGCTGGCCCTGGCCTCGCTGGCGGCGGAAGGCTATCGCATCCGCCTGAGCGGGCAGGACTCCGCTCGCGGCACGTTCAGCCACCGGCACGGCATCCTGTACAACTATCGCACGGGCGAGCCCTACGTGCCGCTGCGGCATCTGGCGCCGGACCAGGGGCCGGTCGACCTGGTCAACAGCCCGCTGTCCGAATCCGGCGTGCTGGGCTTCGACTACGGCTACAGCCTGGACTGCCCGGACGGCCTGATCATCTGGGAGGCTCAGTTCGGCGACTTCTGCAACTCCGCCCAGGTCATCGTGGATCAGTTTATCGCCAGCGCCGAGGACAAATGGCAGCGGCTCAGCGGCGTCGTGTTGCTGCTGCCGCACGGGTTCGAAGGGCAGGGGCCGGAGCATTCCAGCGCCAGGCTCGAACGCTTCCTCACGCTGGCCGCGGAGGACAACATCCAGATTGCGCAACCGTCCACGCCTGCGCAGCTTTTCCACCTGCTGCGGCGCCAGGTGCTGCGGAAGTGGCGCAAGCCGCTGGTGGTCCTGACGCCCAAGAGTCTGCTGCGCCACCCGGAGGTCGTTTCCGGGCTCGACGAGCTGGCTGCAGGAGCATTCCAACCGATTCTGCCGGACACCGAGACGGACCCCGCCGCCACGAATCGGATTCTGCTGTGCAGCGGAAGAGTGTATTATGACCTGCGGCAGCGGCGGGCGGAGCAGAAGCGCAAGGACGTTGCCATCCTTCGCGTGGAGCAGCTATACCCGCTGTCCGATGCGGACCTGGGCAACGCCCTCGCGCCATACGCCGACGGCGTCCCCGCGGTCTGGGTGCAGGACGAGCCGGAAAACATGGGGGCCTGGCGGACGTTTTCTGTGATGTTCGGCCCGAAACTGGTCGGACGGTTCCCGTTGTCGCGGGCGAGCCGACCGGCATCCGCCAGTCCGGCCACCGGTTCACCGGCCGCGCATAAGCAGGAGCAGCAGAAGCTGCTCGACCGCGCGTTCGCCGAGTAAGGGTATCTGCGGTGCCGGCGTGTGGCACGCCCGCATCGGACCTCAGGATGGAGATCACTTCGGATGGCCGTTGACATCAAGGTTCCCAGCGCGGGTGAATCCATCAGCGAAGTCCAGATCGGCGCCTGGATGAAGGCGGAAGGTGACCGCGTGGAGGCGGACGAGCCGCTGGTGGAGATCGAGACGGACAAGGCCACCATGGAACTGCCCGCGCCCGTGGCCGGCACGCTGGTGAAGGTGCTCAAGCGTTCCGGCGACACGGCCTCCGTTGGCGACGTGATCGCCCGGATCGACGAGTCCGGCGACGGCCGGCCGGCCGAGGCCAAGGCCGAGCCGTCCGCTCGGGCGGAAGCCAAGCCGTCCGCGGCCGGGCACGTCATGCCCGCCGCCCGCCGCGCCATGGCCGAGCGGGGCGTGGCCGCCGACCAGGTGCAGGGCTCGGGCCCGGGCAACCGGGTGCTCAAGGAGGACGTGGATCGCCACGAGGCGAAGAGGCCGTCCACCGCTCCCACTCCGGCGGCTTCGTCCGAGCCGCCGGCCGGTCGGGAGGAGGACGTCGTTCCTCTCACGCTGCTACGCAAGCGCGTGGCCGCCAGGCTGGTGGAATCGCTCCAGACCACGGCCCAGCTCACGACTTTCAACGAAGTGGACATGTCCGCGGTGATGACCTTGCGCAAGCAGCGCGGCGAGGCGTTTAAGGAAAAGTACGGCATCAAGCTCGGGATCATGTCGTTCTTCGTGAAGGCCGCCATCGATGCCCTGAAAACCGTCCCTCAGGTCAACGCATACATCCGCGACGAAAACCTGGTCTATCGCAACTACTTTGACATCGGAGTGGCCGTCAGCACGGATCGCGGGCTGGTCGTCCCGGTCATTCGCGACGCCGACCGGCTGAGCTTCGCGCAGGTGGAGGCGACACTGGCCGACCTGGCCGGCCGGGCTCGCGACAAGAAGATCTCGCCGGATGAGCTGCAAGGCGGCACGTTCACCATCAGCAACGGCGGCGTATTCGGATCGCTGCTTTCCACGCCCATTCTGAACCCTCCGCAGAGCGGCATCCTCGGCCTGCACATGATTCAGGAGCGGCCGGTCGTCCGGGACGGGCAGATCGTCGTGCGGCCGATGATGTACGTGGCCCTGACCTACGACCACCGCGTCA
>CAZBFW010000003.1:0-26862 GCA_964491135.1 uncultured Phycisphaeraceae bacterium
TGCCGGCGCCGTAATCGGAGTGCGGATGGATGTACGGACTCGGGTCCTCCCCCAGCTTGAAAACCTCGTCGCTCCCGATCCCGTCCAACGGCTCGATCCCCTCCCCCCCCGGTCCGAACACCGCCTGGGCGCCGGCATTCAGAATGGTCAGTTGCCAGCTATCGTTGCCCACCGAGAAGTTCCCCGGACCGTCCCCCGCCACGTTCGTCGTGGTGGTCACGTACGTCTCCTGCGGCCCCCCCCCGCACAACGTGTTCACGTGGATCCACCAGTCCCCCGCTCCCGGATCGTAACTCGTATCCGTATCCCAACCCCCCTCCGCCTCACACGCCTCCGTGAAGGTGAGGATCGTCCCCGCCCGCAGATCGCTCCACAGACTGTCCTGCGTCAGCGCCAACGTCCCCGTGTCCGAGGGCGATTCCGTCCAGACCAGCGTCCAGCCCCGCAGGTCCACGTGGTCCTGCGTCACCACCAGCTCGAACCAGTTCCCTCCGTTGCCCATCACCTGCCCGAACACCACGTCCGACCCGCCGTTCTTGAGGGACTTGGTGCTGCCCACCGCGTTGTATTCGTTCAGGATCACCGCCACCTGGTCCCCCTGGTTGGCCGACCCCGGCGTGGCCGTGCCGAACTCCCACCGCGTCGACGTCCCGTCCGGGAATTTGCCATACGAAAGGTCCCCCAGTAACGCATCGTAATTGAGGTAATCGATGAGGGTCGCGTCGGCGGTGTAAAGACCGACCGAGCCGCCCAATCCGCTCAGGGCGAAGTTCGTGTGCAACGATCCCTCCCCCGGCTCGTTGTCCGCCCAGAACAGCATCCAGCTCTGCCCGCCCAGGATCGTGCCGGCGGGGATCGGCCACTTCGCCGGCATCAGATAGTCATCCGTCAGGTACATCCCGCCCAGGTCGATCGGCGTGTCCGAGCGGTTGTAGATCTCGATCCAGGGGTCGTATTCGCCCCATTCGTCCGGGTTGACCGACGCGTTGACCGGCAGAACCTCGTTCACCCACAGATCCGGCACCGGGCTCGTTGTGCCCGTTACGCTGTTGGGCGCGCCGGGAGTTCCCCCCATCACCAGGCTGGCTGCCCAGTGGGCCGCCCGGTTGTTGTCCTGGGTGGCGTCGATCAGTTCCAGCGAGGGACCGCCGCCCGCTGCGGCGACGGGCCAGGGCGCCACGCTGTCGTACGCCACGACATCCACGACGGATCCGCTGCGGTCCAGCAGTTCCAGGGTCTCACCATCGTTGTCCAGCTTACCGTCATACTGGGCGGCCACGTAGATTCCGCCGCCCGAGGCGGCGCGGAATGCAACATCGTTTCGCACGACCACCAGGTAATCCTGCGGAAGAATGACCGCTCCGGGCGGGAGGGTGAGCGACAGGCCGCGCAGCCGCCAGCCGGAAAGATCCACGGCTTCGTCCGGCGACGGGTTGTAGAGCTCGACGAACTCCGCCTCGTCATCCAGCGGTTGGTAGTGGATTTCGCTGATGAGAATGGGGGGATGGAGCGTCTGGGCTTCGGGAATCTCGCCAGGGATCCGGTGGGTCACAAACAGGTGGTTGCGCCGCCGGGGAAGGTAGTCACCCGTAATCAGGGCAGCGGCCTGGGTCAGGGTCTGGCTTTGGCCGTACTGGCCCCATTTCAGCCGATCCGCCTCGGCCAGCGAGGCGATGGGAGCAGTCAGTTCCGCCAGGCGCGCCTCGTACGCCCCTGGAGTCAGCAGTTCGTCCATGACGGTACGCAGGCGCCGGTAGTACATCGCGCGAATGGGCGCGTCGTCGTACAGCTTGTCGATGAAGCGGTTCCAGAGGTAGTCGTACTTCTGGTGTTCGCTGTCACCGAACAGAGGGTGACTGGGTGAGACGTTCTCTCGTCCGTCGATCACGTCGTTATCCGCCCAGATGCCGTCGCAGAGCACGGTGGCAGTGGGAGCGCCAAAGTTGCGCCCGAACGTCAGGTCCATGTCCCAGGGATGCATCGACCAGCGCTGGGTGCCCAGGGTGTCGCGATACAGATAGTAGTTCTTGGCCGGGTGGTCGTTGTTGTGGACGACGCACGTCACGGCCAGGTAATTGAGCAGGTCCGGAATGTTGACGTGATCGCGGAGGAACGCTGCCCGGGCCGACCCGCTGAGCTGGTTCAGGCCATACAACAGATTGTACAGGTCCGTGTGGTCTTCCCATTCGCGCGTCTTTTTCTCATAGCGATCAGGAAGAAACTCCAGGGGGAGAAGGGTACAGTCACGATTCGCCTTGTACCAGGCGCCCTCCGTGTCCAAGCTGTTCCGTTCCAAGTAGTCCCGGTCCATACCCTCCAAACAGGTGTAAAGCCCGTACAACGCCCCGTTCTGCTGGAGGCGGACATGGAAGGCAAGGCAGCCGGGGCTGCCCATTGCCCGGAAAGACTCGTAGGCCATGATCTCGCGGCAGTAGCTCTTGTCGGAATAGCCGCTCTGCAGATTGAACTGGTCCACCGGCCCGGGCAGCAACTCCGGGGCCACGAACTCGTGGCCCTGCGGGAAGTAGAACTTCCAGCATTTCTTCGGCCAGTAGCGCGACGTCTGCCCCCGCACCCGGACCTGGATGTTGTCGTACAACCTTCCGCCGTAATGGAGAACGGCCGGTTCCACGTCGTCGGTCAGGTAATGGTCGAGGGCTGCCTGGTAGTCCGCCGGGTCCATGTACCAGTGAAACACCGGAACCTCCGACGGCAGCCCAGAGTCGGGCACCAGGGTCCCGACGTAATTCACCGTGTCGTCATCCCGGGGATGCCGCATCGAGCCGGTCGGGCCGGTGGTCGCCAGGCGGAACCGGATCAGCGCGGCAGCAGCCTGCCCGGGGAGAATCGCCCCGAACACCCCGTCTCCCGCGGCGCCATCCTCGTGCAGCCCGTCATCCTCCATCGCCACGGGCACTTCCGGCCCGAAATCGATCACGTAGTTCAGCCCCACCGTCGACGCGTCCTCCAACCGGCAGGTCACGATGACCGGCTGGCCCGGATCCGGCTCCACGGTGAACGTCACTTCGCTGATCCAGGGGGGCAGAGCGCCCGCACGCACGCTGTTCTCGGCGCCGGCCGTGTGACCCGCCGGTGCAACCGATGCGTGCCAGTTGCGTGCCTCGCTGCCTGGCGACGTCGGAACGATCCGTTCCAGGCTGGGGCTCAGCCCGTCTGCGGAGGGCGGCCAGTCGCCATGATCGGAATACTCCACGACGTCCACGGGGACGCCGCTCGCATCCTGCAGTTCCAGCCTTTCTCCGCTGTTGCTGAGCCGGCCGGCGAAGACGGCATCCGGGGCAAAGCCGAACGTGCTCTGAAACTGCACCGCGTCCCGGGCAACCGCCAGGTACGCCTGGGGCTCCATCACCGTGCCGGGCTCAAAGCACAGGTCAATGGCCGGAATGCACCAGCCCGCCAGGGAAACAGAGTTGGTGCCCACGTTGTGCAGTTCGAGGAATTCGTCCAGTTCCTGGTCGGACGCCGGGTGATACATGATCTCGTTGATGACGACCTGCGCGTCAGCCGGCACACTGAATCCCGCGCACAGAACAGCCGCACCGAAAATGATAACGTCCGCCTTGCGCACTCCTGTCACCCTCCGTCACGAGAACCTGCCCGATCGTCTTCGACACTCCCCCTCGGCCTCGTGATAGGCGACACGTGAGCTGCCGGAACTCGCCCGGCCGCTCACTCCGGCTCGGTCCAGGCCGCGAAATCCGCCAGGTCCACGTCACTGTCGCGGTCCATGTCGCCGCAGCGACATTCCGGCTGCGAATACGCGACATCGGGACCTCCGAGACAGTCCTCCAATCCTGCGTAGTCGTCGAGATCCACGTCTCCGTCGCCATCCAGGTCGCCGGACGGATCGAACGTATCCGCCGGACAGTCGTCACTCACCCCATCGCAGAACTCCGCCACGTCACACGGACCGCTTTCGGCCCGGCACTCCGCCGTGCTCTTGACATCCGTCGGGCAGTCCGCGTCGAGCCCCGTGCAGTAGTCCGCCAGGTCGCAGACTCCCGCCGGCGCGCGACACTCCGTCGTGTTCGGCAGATAGTTCGCCACGCAGCTTCCCGCACCGTCACAGGTGTCCTGCGCGTCGCATGCACCCGCAGGTGCTCCGCCGCAGGGCGTTCCCGCCTCCAGCGGAGGGTAGACGCACTCCCGGGTCCCTTCGTCGAATCCGTTCGACGTGCAGGCGTTGTCGTCGTCACACGCCACGATCACGATGTTGCCGTCCACCGTGCCGACCTTCGTGGGATAAACCGGCAATCCGGTGGCCGCGTCCGTCAGATGCGTCGTATCGAGCGGATAGGGATCGATGTTGTCCGCCCGGAAGCTGACCTTCGGCGAACTGCCGGCGTCCAGCGCGACGAAGGTGAGGGTTGCCACCGGGAAGGGGCCGTCGCCCGGGCCCTGGGAACCGCCTTCAATCTGCACGGCGTACGCCACGTCCCCGTCGATGTCCGTTTCGCTGACCTCCGCCCACGGCGACACCGGGTCGACGCTCTGCAGCCAGAGGTTGTTGGTGTTGTAGTGCAGGAGCGCATGCACACCGTCGATCGCCGCGGTCAAACCTTCGGCCACCAGATCCACGACCACCGTGTCACCCTGCATCACGGTCACCGGTGCCTCGGGCACTCTCAGCACCAGCGAACCTCCCGGTTCATTGATGCCCTGATAGACAATGTACTCCGGATCAATCTCACTCGTGCCACAATGAGCGACGACGTAGATCGGTGACCCCGTGGGGCCGGCCAGGATGAACGGCGGACCCGGTGCGGTCGCCTGCATCTGGACGACAGCCACCCGCGACCATCGCGGTTGTACACCCGTCGGGTCGGACGTGCAGCCGCCGGCGGGCAGGTATGAGCCGCTCAGGTCGGTGATCCGTCCGGCCGTGTTGTCGACCGTACCCGCGGTCAGGCTATTGAACAGGGTCGTGCGGAAGATGCCGTTGACGGGAATCGGAAAGCCTGTGCCGCCCAGGACTTCCAGGAGGCCGGCGTCGAAATCGACGTCGAGACTGACCATGGCCAGGCCGGTCGGGTGCAGGGTCTGGGCCCACACCTCCACGTAGAAGGTCTGCCCGGCGGTGAATGTGGTCATCGAGGCGGGCAGCGTTTCCACCTCGTCGAGGTTGGGGAAGCCGGCGTGGGTTTCGCCCCAACTGGCCATGTCGAACGTCGGCACCGCGATCAGCGCGATGGTTGTGCCCGCCGCTCGCAGCAAGCTGAAGTCCTGCGTCTTGTCGCCGTCGCTCCAGACGTTGGGATGGCCGAAGGAACTGGACGTCCCGTCGTAATAAGCCGACGCGGCCGGGCTGATCTGTGCATTCGGGTCCTCTTCCAGCTTGAAGACCTCCCGCGTGCTCACGTTCGCCTCGTGAATCGTGGTCCCCTCGCCGCAGGGTCCGAACACGGCCGTCGGTGACGCATCCCAAACGGTCAACTGCCAGTTGTCGTTGCCGACGGAGAAGTTCCCCGGCCCGTCGCCCGATTCGTCCGTGGTGGTCGATGCATATGTCGTCTGCGGCGTGCGCGTCAGGGGATCATCGGGATCTCCCGTCAGGGTGTTGATGTTGATCCACCAGTCCCCGATCGCGGGGTTAAACGTCGTATCGGTGTCTCTTCCGCCGTGGGCGGCGTCGGACTCGGTGAACGTGATGATGGTCCCTGCCCGCAGGTCCGACCAGAGTGAATGGTCGGTCAGCGTAATGGTTCCCGCGGTCGGCGTCGTGGTCTGTTCCGTCCAGGTGAGCTGCCAGTTGCGCATGTCGAGGTGGTCCTGCACGACGATCAGCTCGAACCAGTTCCCGCCGTTTCCCACGACGCGACCGAAGAACACGTCCTCCTTGCAGGGAGGCCCGCCGCAATCCGGGCAAAGCAACCCGTCACAGTCGAGCCAGCGGTCGCTCCGGACCGCGTTGTACTCATTCAGGATCACCGGAGCGCCGTCCCGAAGACCGGCCTGCACGGCCGCCGCGCTGACTGCTCCTGCAATCAGCCCCAACCCAATCACCCATCGTCTTGAACACATGATGCTTGTCTCCCGCACCATTCTACAGCATACGAGCCGTGTTCCGCAAAAAAGCCCCACTGAAGGGCCTTGCCCATGCTCCCCGGGGCGCAATCGCCGATTCCCGGCTCCTGAACCCCGGCCATCCGGGCCCCTTCGTCACAGCACCGGCGCGGCATCCACGGGCGCCCGTCGAACCGGAGCCTCCAGGGCTGGACGGCGGATTCGCAGGGCAGCCGTGCCGTAGTTCACCTGCAAATCCGTCAACTGTCCAAAACGGTTGATCACGGCCACGCCGTACGGCAGGCGCGCGGGGATACTGCGAACCTCCGCCGGACCCGGAGACGTGGCCCGAAACTGCAGACGGGCCACGCACACCCAGGCGTCCCCCGTTCCCAGCGTGGCCTCACCCAGCGGCGCGCAGCCGCCCACCGCCTCGACGAGCCCCTTCGTCGGCCCGGTCGTCCCCTGCACGAACAGCGGGAAGGCGTCGCCAGGCCTCACGGCTTCCAGGGTCATGCGCGAAGCGTCGAAGCTCACGTCTGCATACACGGCCGCCAGGCCCTCCTTCCGGCCGTCCATCACGCGTCCCCCCTGAGCCCAGACCTCCATCCAAAACGTCCCGC
The DNA here is from genome assembly GCA_964491135.1 of uncultured Phycisphaeraceae bacterium. GTDB lineage: Bacteria > Planctomycetota > Phycisphaerae > UBA1845 > UBA1845 > JAFGJQ01. Next base: position 6,648 of record CAZBFW010000003.1, read on the forward strand.
CCACGACGAACCCCGGGCTGGAGGACGGCAAGTCGAACACCACGTCCTGCAGCGTAGGGGTGCCCACGGCCACGAGGGCCAGCGCGGCGTGACTGCCGTCATCCGGGTCAGCCATCCGCTCCCCGGGCGGCGGTCCGAAGCAGGTCGGGCACTCGCCGCAGGTCTGAGCGAAGCAGCCGCTGAACAGGCCGAAATCACCGCCGCCGACACACCCGTTCGAGTCGGCATCGAAATTGCCGACCAGGCACGGTTCGCCGGGCGGATAGCACGCGCCGAAGCAACCCGCGAAGAGGCCGAAATCGCCGCCGCCGATCACCTCAGAGCGATCCAGGTCGAACATGCACCAGTCGCAAACATCGAGCTCTTCAACGCACTGCTCGCAGTCGCCGGTGCAGGGGTCTGTCCCCGCCACGCACACACCGCCCTGACAGGTTTCCTCTCCATCGCAGAACTCGGCATTGCCGCACGAGATTCCGTCCGGCTCGGGCGTGTTCTGGCACCCCAGGGCCGGGTGGCAGGAATCCACGGTACACACATTGGCGTCGTCGCAATCCACCGGCGTGGTGCCGACGCACGCTCCGTCCATGCAGGTGCTGATCTGGGTACAGAGGTCGTCGTCGTCGCACGGCGTGCCGTTCGCCGCCGGCTCCGCCACGCAGGCCCCCGTCGGCTCGTCACACACGCCCGTGTTGCACGGGTCGTCCAGGCCCGAGCAGTCGATCGCCGTGCCGACGCACGTCCCACTCGCGCAGACGTCGTTATCGGTGCAGTTCAAGCCGTCGTCACACGGATTCGCGTTGTATGTGTGGTCACACACTCCGACGTCACACAGATCATCTGTGCACGGATCGGCATCGTCGCAATCCTGGTGAATCGCACACGTGTTGGGCGTGGGGAATCCCAGCCAGCCGATGCGCCCGCCTGCCGGGCCGGCCGTTCGTGCGGGTGACTCCGGCTGAAGCGTGTAATCGAAGATGGAGGCGTCTGCAAACAGCGGATCGGCACAGAGGTTTCCCACACCGCAGCCCAGGTCATCGGCACTCCCGACCAGCGTGTGCTCCACGCTGCCGACGCAGGTGCTGGCAGTGCTCGGCCAGAAAACGGTGCGCTGGATCTGACTGCCGATGCCGCGCCCGTCGATGTCCGTGGGTGTCTCCACGGTGCAATGGGTCAGGTATGCCGCGGCGCCCGGGCAGCGGATGCCGCCGGGACTCATGAACACCAGGCAGTTCGTCAATGTGATGCTGCCGCCCGAACCGGCATCCAGGCTCACGATCGCGTCGTGAACGTCGTACAGGATGCAGTCTTCGACCACCGGCGCAGCGCCGGCGGTGTGCTCGATCACGTCGTCACCGACGTCGGTCACCACGCAACGTCGGATGCTGACCGTGTTGTCGGGCCGGTCGACGTGGAAGACATCTCCGTTCAGCCCGTTGGTGTCGGCCGCTCGTCCGATGCGGGTGAACCAGGAGTCTTCGATCGTCAGTGCGTAGCCCGATCCCAGCCATTCACCACCCTTGCCTGCCCGCGAGAACAGCGACCGGCTGATCCGGTACACCCCGCTCGTTCCCTTGACCGCCCCATGCCCCATGCCGGGACAATCCGCGACCACGCAATCTTCCAGAATCAGCCCGGCCGATCCTTTCGAGTGAAAGATCGGCGCGCGCGAGCTGCCGCCAAGGGGGCCGTTGCCGGCGCCGGTCACGAATACATGCGAATACTGAGACAAGCCGTCTCCCCAGAAATAGAAGCCCCGCCAGGAGGCGGTGTTGTTCTGTGCGTCCTGCGGCAGCGTCATGGCAATCGGACCGGCCGTGGGGAAGAAGAAGACCGGCTCACTCTGCGTCCCCAGCGCCTGCACGACACCGGAGCCCGTCACGGCCACCCCGTCGTTCGCCGGACCCGCGTCCACCATGACCAGCGTTCCCGGCAGAATCGAGAGCGTATTGCCCTCGTTCACGATCACGTCGCCTGTCAGGTGAATCACTCCGTCCGCCGGCTCCCAGACCAGATTGTCGCCGGAGAGCGAGCCGGAGAGAATTTGAAACAGACCGGGGGTCGCTTCGTCCAACACGGTGACGATCTTCGAGGCGCTGACGCCGGACAGGCTCACCGTCACCTCAATGTCTCCCTCGGGTTCGGCCGCGCCGTCGTCCAGAGTGATGGAAACGCTGCCGACGCCGTTGTAGAAACGGATGGAGTCCTCCGGGGGCGCTCCCCCGCCCGCACCGGCCGCCAGCGTTTCAAACACGGTGATCGAGCTCGGCACGGGCGTGCCGTCGGATACTCTCGTCGCCGACACGGTGCCCAGCGCGTTCCAGATCCGCCAGTCAACCTGGCCGTTGTTGTCGAGCAACTCCGCCTGGACCGTCCAGGTCTTCGTGTTGACCATCCGCGTCGGCGCCGTCAGACGAATCGACGCCGGCGGCGGATCGTACTGAACACCGGCCGTCACCCGGCTGACCTCCTGACCCAGGTAGTCCATGCACTGCACCAGAATGGGGTTTGCACCCCGACGAAGGGTAAGCGCATGCGACCAGGTCGCCTCGTACACGCTGAACGCATCAACCGGCCGCCCGTTGATCAGCACGTGATGCGTGCCGACCTGGTTGAGCTGGCCGTTCAGAAGAATGACGGGATCGGAACTCGTGTAAGGGCTTGCGGGCACGCCGGTCAGCGTGAGTTGACGTTTGATCTGGCCATTGACGTTGATTCTTCTGGCTGCCGCCCAGTTCTTGTACTGCTGCTTCGTCTGTGCGTGCTGCGTGAACACCGTGTCCGGCACGCCTTCGATCCAGCCATCCAGCGCCGGCTGGGCGAACGTGGTGTTCAGCAGGTCATCAATCGCCTTGACAAACCGGCCGGCGAACGCGTTGGATCGAAGGAATCGCTGCGGCGACGGCACGGTGGTTCGCCAGATCGAATCCGTACTGTTGAAGGTGCCGGTAAAGCCCCCGAAAGTGGAGTCCAGGTCCCACGCCAGCAGGGTCGCGCTGCGGCCCTCGTGCGCCTCCGCCGGACGGAAGTAGATGTAGTAGTCGTCACCGCTGTCACGGTAGATGCCACCCTCCTGGTTCGCCAGCAGCATGTGCAGGGCAAACCATCGCGCCCACTGCTCTTCATCCACGTGCGGCCGGACCGACTGCTCGTACACTTCGTCCGGCGTCGTACCGGCGTCAAGGGCGTAGCACAGGTTGATCAGGTCGGTCCAGTCGTGATTGTCCTCGTTGTTCTCCAGCTCATAGCCATTATTCCCGGCGGCATCCACCATGTACGCCGACGGGTCCCACCCCTCCCATCGCAGGTGCGCGTCGTTGTACCGTCCACGGTACAGATTGCCGCCGGCCGTGGGGACGCACGACTCGACGGGCGGGCACTCCGCATCCCCGTTGCACACGGTTCCATCGCCCGTGCAGCGATCCGGGAACCGGGCTGGCGCGACCGCCCCTCCCTGTGATTCGAGGTAGTCGTCGTCCAGACGTTCCACGTTGATGTAGATGTAATTCTGGATTCCACCGTCACTGAGCGGGCTCGTATGCAGCCGCACAAACTGTGTATGCGACCCGAACACCTCGCCCCCAAACGACTCACGGAACATCCGATTGCCCAAATGCTGCTTGATGGTGGATTGGGCATTCAGAATCAGCCGCGTGATCGGGAACCCCATTTCGGAGTCCAGCGCCCGGTCTTTGGCAAACTTGACGTGGAACGAGTGCGGGTGCTGGTTCAGGCTGCTCGCCCCGCGATAGTGTTCAATGACGTTGTAAAACACCTCGTACGCCCCCGTTGCCTGACGATGGATAAACGTGGCGTCGTATTCGGTCTCCGTATGGTAGCTCTGCCGATTCCGCGTCCGCTTCGTCGTGATCAGGTGATAGGCCGGGAAGTCCGCCGCCGGCAACTGAGCCGGGTCGATGAACGGGCACAGGTACGTCTGGGCCGGGTATTCCCCCGCCACCAGAGTGTCGTGTCCGGGCGGCCCGGCGCCGACGTTCGTGCCGTCGTCGGCCCGAATCGTGAAGTCCAGGCGCTGCCCGTCCGCCAGGCCCGGCACGATCGCACCGTATACACGGTCCCCCGCCGCGCCGTCACCGTGAAATCCGTCGTCCAGCATCGGCGTCTCGTTGTAGGCCAGTGTGGGATCGGCATCCTGGCGATAGTACAGAGTGACCGTCGGATCCGGGTCGTCGTCGATCACCATGGTTCGGACGACAACATCCTGCTGGGGCGCCGGGATCGCCGGGCTGTGTTCCGTCCATACAATGATCGGTGCCACCAGTGGTTGATACACGCTGTTCTGGACCCCCGGTGTCCCGTGATTGAGAACGGAGGCCCGCCACGCGGAGCCATACTCGTTGGGGAATCGCGGGTTTACCAGTTCGAGGGATGGGCCGCCGCCGTCCGGCAACGACGGCCAACTGCCCCGGTCCACGTATTCCACCGCATCAATGAGGTTCAGACTCCCATCGGACAGAGCCACTCGCTCGCCGCCGTTGTCCAGCCGTCCGCTCGTCCACTGGACCGCACCCGAATAGCCGGTCACCTGCTCCAGTATGGCCGGGTTCAACGCCAGTACGAGATACCCACCTGCGGGCAGTGTGCTTCCGGCCGGAAACACGTACTCCACACCGTCGCTCAGCACCCAGTCGTCCAGTTCCACCGCCTCCGTTCCGGCATTGTGAAGCTCCAGGAACTCGGCGTCACCATCAGGGTCGGCCGGATGATAGTGCAGTTCATTCATCACCACGACGGTGCCTACGGCCACCGTCCACGTGTCCCCGACGAAGGGTACGGTCCCCGCGACAATCCCGCCGGCATTCAGGGTCAGCGTCACCGATCCCGCGTTCGGCGCGGCGAACCCGCTGAAGATATAGGTGTCGGCCGGCCCGCTCGAGGGCTCGACCGCAGTCGCCTGGCTGCCCGCCACCAGAAGGTCCTCCGGGGTCACGCCCGTCACGGGTTCGCTGAAGACCACGGTCACCTCCGCAAGCGTCTCCGTGGCCGTCCGCCGCGGAGGCGTTTCGCTCACCAGATGCGGGTGGTCGCCGGTCAGACTGTTGAGGGCGCCCGGAGTGCCGTGGACCGGAAGCGAAGCCGCCCAGGCACCATAGAGGCTGTTGTCCAGATCCGGGCTGATGAGTTCAAGCGAGGGTCCCTCGCCGTCCGCCGCGAGCGGCCACGGACTGCTGTCGCTGTACACGACGCGGTCGACGATCACGCCCAGGTCATTCTTCAACGCGACCGGTTCGCCGCTGTTGGACAGGCTGTCACTCAAGCCCCAGGAGTGTGGAGTGGAACACCCGGTCAGTGCGGCCAGCAGTGCGGGGTCCTTGGCCACCACCACGTATCCATTCGCCGAAAGCACGGTCTGCGGCGGGAATACGTAACCCGGGCTGGCGAACTCCGTCAGGTGCCAGCCGGAGATGTCGACCGCATCCGGCTCGGCGTTGTACAGCTCGATAAATTCCGCGTTCGCGTGCGGATCGACCGGATGATAGTGCAGCTCGTTGATGACCACCGCCGGCGTGTCAAAGGAGTAGAACCAGATGTCACCCGCGAACGGATGACCCTCCAGGTCCTCGATGGCTCCCGGGGCCAGCGCTACCTGGATGGGGCTGCTCGTGGGGGAGGCAAAGCCGCTGAAGATGTACGGGCCGGCCCCGACACCCTCTGTACACGACGGACAGGAGACGTCCGTCGCGAGCGACGAATTCACACTCAGGTTGCCGGCGGCAACGAACCGCACAGGCTCGGCAAAGGTCACTTGCACCTCGGGCACCGCGGTGATCACCGAAAGCCGCGCGGGATTCTCCGTCAACACCACGGGACTTTCGCTGAACGTGCTGTTCCGGGCGCCGGGCGTACCGTTGATCGCCGTGGACGCCCGCCACACGGATGCGTACGAGTTGTCGAACCCGGGATGGACCAGCTCCAGCGACGGTCCCGAACCGTCGGCGGCGGCCGGCCACGGCGCCACGTCATCGTATTCGACCACGTCCACCAGGACGGGGACAGGCTGCGCGTCGACGAGTTCAATCACCTCGCCGGCGTTGGACAGATCGCCCGACGTCCACTCGAAGAGTGCCACCTCCGGAGGGAGAGTCACATGGCTTGACAGGAAGGATGCGTTTCCCGCCACGAGCAGGTATTCGCCAGGGGCAAGCGTGGTTCCATCGGGAAACACGAAGGCGATGCCTTGCGTGAATGACCATCCGGACAGGTCTGCAACCGTGCTTCCGGCATTGTAGAGTTCCAGGAACTGGAGGTCTTCCGGGTCCTCTCCGCTCTGGACGGCGGCGCTGCTCGGATGGTAATGAAGCTCATGAATGACAACGGACTGGCCCCGGGCACAAGCCGCCAGGGCCATCCACGCTCCGATCAACACCGGACACAGACGTAAGGTCGTCATCGCTCGAGGCTCCCTGCGAACGAGTACGTACGTTCATGCTGCAAAATAGGCAGACAGGTTTCTGCTCGCCACGACAGCAGCCTGCGGACTACAGCCGCACCACCGCTCACCATGTCGTGTGATGCGCCGCGACGCGGCCTCCGACGAATCTCCAGGCTTTTGACGGGCTGATGCTTCCCCGGCCAGTGATGCGCATCTGCTCAACCGCATGGGCTCCCCCCTTCCAAGCGGTCAGGCTCGTTTTGTTCACCACGGCTGCCGCCGGCATCTTGCCTCGGCAGGCCTCGCCCCTGCATAACTCGCAGCAGAACCCGAAAGGTCCGCGCACGAAACCGAAAGAGCGACGCATTCACGTCGCTGTCGACACACCGTAATGTCGGAAGGAGTACCCACCGCCAATGTTGCCGCGTTCGTGACACATGCGTGCGAAATGCACTTAGTCATATATATCACTGTAGGCTCCGCAAAGCGAAATACAAAGCGTAAGAAATCTCTAATGATGCTGACCACGCCAAATCATGGCGCCGGGAGAATCGTGCCCAGCCACCGATGAAGTCCCAATGAACACGGCTTCGCGCCTAACATTCGCGACCCAGACCGGCATTCTGAATCCCGAACGTCGCGCAGCGGTCCGACGCCATCCGCGCAACTACGTACTTTGTTCAAGCAGGTCATTCGCGGGCTGCGAGCCAGTCACCCCCCAGATTCACAAGGTCGGCGCGACTGTCCTGGAACCGAAACTGATGTGGGAACCGGAGCGTATTCCGATCGCGGCGAGATCACGGCGATTCGTCAACGCGAGCGGAGCGGAACCGGGCAGCGTCTGAGTACATTTCGCAACAGACCGAAGGCGGAAAAATGTGGTCGGCGGGTCCGCGACATGCTAAGGTAGAGTGACGGCGAGCAACTGTGGGGTGTATGCGTTGGGTCTTCTGTCTCGCCTCCGCGGCGAACGAGTGCGCGATCCGATGAGTCTGTACGCGCGAGGAACGTACGTTCTGCGGGTCGGACGGCGCTGCGGCCCAGCCGCGGGAGCGCCCGCGCTGAGCCGGCTCAAATTTGCGCCGCCTTCCCGCCGCCACGGAATGCCCGATGCGTTGCCCGAAGAGAATCCGGTGAGCTTCGGAATGGCTGCGGCGAGTCGGTTTCGCCCGACAGAGTCCCCGACCCGCGACGACCGTTGATCGGATGGAGCGGAATGGCGGGCGAAGAGCAAATCCGCTGGTCACCGAGTGAGCATCCGTGATCATGATGATTCGACATTTCCGGTGAAGCCGTGGGAGATGATCGCGTGATTGGCCGGACAACAATCGGGTGACGGCCCGCTTGCGTCGGGGGAGAGGCGATAAATCGTTCATGCAGGGGGAGTTCTCCACAACGGGTCAGGGGTAACAAGAATGGAAAGCGTTATGCAAAGCATGTTGTCCGCCGGATTCACGATCCGGACGGTGGGTCTGGGGATTCTGGTGACCCTGTCCGGTGCGGCGCCGGGCTGGGGTCAGCTCTGCTCCAGCAAGGCCCCGGAATGCGTGCGGCTGACCGTGCCCACGCGCATGGTGAACGACAAGTCGCTCACGCTCCGTGCGGACCTGCTGGATCAATGGGGCCGCGTGGCCTGGCGAGAGTGGGAGCTCTGGGGAACGGTCAGTGCCGTACGAGTCGCCGACGGGTCCCCGGTGCCGACCTCCATCGTCGTGTTCGACACTCACATCACGCCGCCGGCGGATTCCATACGCCTCTTCAACGGCGTCGGATGCGTCACGATTACGCTGGACAACGGAGCGGCGGAGCCCGCCGGAGACATCGAAGTCACGGTGTCGGTGAGCGGAGCGGTGGACGGCGTACCGTACAACCTGTCCGCCTCCAAGGTGGTGACCGTCCTGGCAGACCCGACTCTGCGCACGATGTCCGGGACGCTGAGCGGGGCCGATCTGACCTGGAGCGCCGGCGATGGTGTGATTCACCTGGCTGACGACGCCATCGTCGCCGCGGGCACCACGCTGACGATCGGCCCGGGCACGCTGATCATGGTCGAACCGGGAGCTCCGGCCGACGGCACCCTGCTCACTGTGCATGGCACGGTGCAGGCCGCAGGGACAGAGGACGAACCCGTCTTCTTCTTCCCATCGGCCGGCCCCCCGGCGCTGCGGCTGTATGCAGCCTGCATGGACACGGCCTACAACCCCAATGCCTGGCGTGGGATTTTTCACGATGGTTCCGGCACCTCAACGTACACGCAGGTGATCTTGACGGGGGCCGGAAACGGAAGCGTGGAGGGCCACATCCGCCCGCCGGTGCTGCGATTCCTGAGCGGGCACTCGTTCACGGTGAGCGAATGCGTGCTCGCGTACAACAACGGCAAGGTGCTGCTTGGAGGGGGCAGCGGGACTTACGAGGTGGGCGACAGCCTGATTTCCCAGTGCGGGCACGGCGGGGAGTACCGGGGCACCGGCGCGTATTCGCTGTACATTCACGACACGTGGTTCACCGGAATCGGCTTCGGCGCCCGCGCGTGCCCGAACGGCGGCACCGCGAAGGACGGGGACTGCCTGAACATCATGGCCAGCTACCCCGCCCTGGGCGCCGTCAACAAGAACGTGACGCGTTGCATCTTTGCAGACTGCGGTGACGACGGCACCGACACATCCTACACAGCACCGGTCGTGGAGAACTGCATCTTCTGGAAGTTGTGGGACAAAGGGTGCTCGGTGGAGGGGACGGGGGTCATGCCCTCTCTGACGAATCTGCTGATGTTTGACGTGGGGTATGCGATCGATGGGCACCTGGATGAAACGCCACCGGGCTCGGTGTACCACGTATGGAACTGCACGTTTGATACGCGTCTGTATAACCTGGTTCGTACGGTCGACGGAACGATCATCGAACGATGCATCGCCTGGCCCAATCCTCAGAGCACCTGCACGGCAGGTGCAATCAACTACTGCTACGTCGGGCTGGGGTCGTATATGTCTTGCGGCGTGGGCAACGTGGCTGCCGACCCGATGTTTGTCAACAGCGCGACCCATGACTACCAACTTGCCCTGGACTCCCCGGCGCGGTCCGCGGGACCGGCAGGTGAGCAGATCGGGTGGCTGGGGTTCCCGTGGCCCTTTGTGTCCGGGGACCACGATGACGACGGGGACCTGGACCGGACGGACCACGAGCTGTTCTCCGAGTGCCTGTCCGGCCCGGACGTGCCGCGCGACGCCGACTGCGGATGCTCCGACTTCGACGATAATGGAACCGTGGACCTGCGAGACTGGGCGGCCTTTCAGGCGGCATTCGGCTCCACCTGACCGGTTGGGGCACGAGCCCGCTTCTCTGAGGAACTGAGAACCCAGCGTTTCGCCGTCCGATCGATGGACGTCATGACGCCCGGCATCACGCCTGCCTATTTGCCCGGAGAGACTGCGAGCGTCTGATTCTTCGTCCAGCGGCTCCGCCGTCGCGCGTTTATCCAGCCTGACCGGTGTCGGGCCGGGGCACGGACGGCTGCGCCTCCGGAGTCGCCGAAGCCGGGGCTGAAGGCTCTTCGGTTGCCTTCGACTCGTCGTCTGTGGCACGATCGGTCAACGGCCGACGAATGGGCAGCCGGAAGGGTTGGGTGAAGGTGTAGCCGTACTCTCCGCGGAGCTGTGCCCGGACGTAACGCTCGTGGCGGCGGGCGTGCTTGGGGTCGAAGGTCGGCCCGCTGCCGACGATCCGTCCGCAGGAAATCCAGTAGATCCGCTGGCACGCGTCGGCCTCGATGGTGATGGTGCCGGCCTTCTCATCGACGCGGATGGACTTGACGGTCGGTGCCGGCCGACCGGCCTCGTAGACCATGCTGAAGTAGAACCGTCCGGTGGTCATGGCCTCACGAACGTGTTCGGCCGTGTGTTCGGGCAGCAGCAGCACCTCCCAGCTCCGGCCCACCTCTTCCCCGCGGTGCATGTCGTCGTTGGCGAAACCCCACACCGGCCGGTCCGGCATGCTTACCTGCAGCACCTCGTCCCACAACTGGACGTCCCACGGGTAGCGGTCCGTCCGGTTGCAGACCTCCAGGCCCACGAGGTGCGTGAACCTCGAGAAGAGTCCGGCGTACCACTCGGCGGAGTAATCGTAACGCCCCGGATGGTGCATCACCGCCAGCCCGCCGCGCTGTCCGATCTCCTCGATGACCTGCTCGGGCGACTCCACCTCGGAGTTGCCGTAGCCGGTGAAGCAGCTGCCGATGTGGTGCACGTTGGAGATTTCGTTCCCCTCGATAGCCACCATGCCCAGCTCTGCGGGGTCTCGCTCGAAGCGCTGCCACGGCCAGGTCGTCTCGGCTCTCTTGGGGTCCTCGCGGTTGGCTTTGGGCCCCACGGTGTCGTGGTCCGTCAGGGCCAGCACGGTATAGCCCAGCTCGCGATAGCGGTCGATGGCCTCGGCGGGGGTCAATCCGCCGTCGCTCATGGTGGTGTGCGTATGCAGGTTGGCGCGGTGCTGCTGCCAACGCGCCCAGTCCACGTCCGCGTACGGATTGCCCAGGGTGATCGATCCCAGGAGCCCCGACAGACAGACACTGATCCACAACGGCACCGGCCACCCTGTCCTGTTCTTCATCAACCGCGTCTCCTCGTCGGGGACGAACTCCCCGGCACGCCCGGATGGCTGCAGGATCCGAGCCCTTCCATTTGACTCTGCCAGGCGGCAACAGGCTGTGCTTGCCGATCATCCGCCAGGAGGATTGTACCATTCGGGGACTCCACGTCGACGCTGATATCGTTGAGGTCTTCGCGGGGATCACGGCAGGTGCGATGATTCTCATGGGGGCAGCGATGCGGATCGTCGCGTTGATCCTTGCAGAGTTGCCCTGCTTCCTTCTGCGAGAATCCAGCCCTGAAGAACACGTGACACGGTGTCGCGCCTGCAACCATGATCTGACGGGCAACGTCAGCGGTGTGTGCCCGGAATGTGGCATGCCGGCCCCACAAGGAAGATCGGTCCGGCACTGACCGTTATGGAAATTCTGCTCAGGCAAAGCGATTCCCGCCGGTCCGGTTGGCGACTCGCGGAAGAGTTTTTCGTGAGAGTGGGGCTGAGGATTCCTGGCCGGGCGGATCATCGCTTCGCGATCACAGCGGATGAAGATGGGTTGCGGGCCGGCTGGGCGATCCCTCCGGCGCGATCCGGGCCGGGACTACTCGTGCCGGAGGGCCTCGATGGGGTCCAGGCCGGCGGCGCGAACGGCGGGGTACATGCCGAAGAAGATGCCGATCAGCACGGACACGCCGAAGCTGATGGCCACCGCCTCCGGCCGGACGATGGCCTCGCCCCATTGGGCGAAGTGCGTCATGATCTTGGAGCCCAGGTACCCCAGCCCCACGCCGAAGAGCCCGCCGGAGGTCGAGAGGATGACGGTTTCGATGAGGAACTGGGCGACGATATGCCGTTTCTTGGCGCCTAAGGCACGGCGGATGCCGATTTCGCGGGTGCGCTCCGTGACCGTGGCCAGCATGATGTTCATGACGCCGATTCCGCCGACCAGCAGCGAAATGCCGGCGATCAGTCCGAGCTGGATCTGGGAGTTGCGCTTCTTGCGCTCGGCCATTTTGAGTTGGGCCAGGGGCACATGGATTTCGTAATCTACGCTCTTGTGGTGATGCTCGAGGACCCGTTTGACCATCTCCGAGACCGGCTCGACGTAATCCAGCTCATCCACGTTGACGTACAGATTGGAATAGTCGTACTTGAGCATTTCCCGGCCGCCGCTGCGCTGGATCAGGAGGATGTCGCCGTAGCGGTTCGCGGCGGCCGTGAGTGGGATGTAGATCTCCCGGTTCAGGTTTCGCTGCTCCACGCCACGGGCGGGGGTTCCCGCGACGATGGCCGGTTCCAGGACGCCCACCACTTCGTAGGCGACCGTGACTTCCTGACGCTCCACCAGGATCATCTGGCCGATCGGATCTTCGTAGGCGAACAGATCGCGCCGGACCTCATCGCCCAGGACGCAGACACACTTGGCCTCCCTCTCGTCCACGTCGGTCAGCACGCGACCGAGGGCCGGTCGGATTCGAACAATCTCGAAGAATTCGGGCGTGGTGCCCACCACGGGTCCCTCGAATCGCTTTTCGGCCCGGCGCGCGCTGTAGGCCACCGTGCGCAGCGGCACGATCCGTCGGACGTGGGGCAGGGTTTTCTCGATGGAATTGACGTCGTCACGCGTAACGCCGTATTGGAGGAGGAAGGTGTCTGCCTGCGTCGCGTCCGTCCGGTTCTGCGGCCGGACGGAGTTTACGATGATGTTGTCGGTGCCCAGGAACCGGATCATCCGCATTTCGTCGGCGGAGGCGCCCTCGGTGACGGACAACATGCAGATCACGGCCGCCACGCCGAAGATGATTCCCAGCGCGGTCAGCAGGGAGCGCAGCTTGTGCAGCCGCAGGTTCGTCATCCCCATGCGTATGGTTTCGAGATTAAACAGGCTCACGCTGGGCTTCCTTGAAACGCGAATGCACTGGAATCGTAGCAGAAACTCCTCAGGTTTCCGCACCACCCCCCGCCCCCGGATTGTATGAAAGTGTAGTGGTCAGGTCATACAAGGGAGTCATGGTTTCGATTCAGGGGCGAATGATGCTTGACAAGGCGTGGTCCGGAACGCACCTTTGCGTAACCATGCGTCGCTTCATCCTCCTGCTGTGTGCCACGGTGCCGGGCGTTGCCCTCGCGGGCTGCCAGGAATGGTTCATTCGAGACGCCGATCGGCAGGTCTACCAGGTCATCGCGGACAGGCAGGCAGATGCCCTAGGCGAGACGCACTCGCCCGACCTCGGGCCGGAGGACGGTCGCATCGAGACATCGGACTCCATGTACGATCTTGTGCCCCACCCTGTGGATTCCGAGGTGCCGGAGGCGTTCCGGACCCGACTGGCCGATGGGTCGGCAACGACCCGGCCTGTGACCACACAACCCGCGTTGGAGCGGCAGCCCCTGACGTTGCAGGATGCGGTGGCATATGCCATGCGCCATTCCCGGGAGTTCCAGTCGGAGAAGGAGGAATTGTACCTGGCGGCGCTGGCCCTGACCCTGGAGCGTCATCTCTGGACGCCGCAGTTCTTCGGCGAAGTGTCCTACGAATACGCCAATTATGGCCAGGTGCGCGATTTCGACCACGCGATGACGGCGATCGCGCAGGTCGGGGCCACGCAGCGGCTTCCCTACGGCGGTGAAGTGACGGCGCAGATCGTCAATTCGCTGATGCGGGACCTAGGTGCGCACATCACGTCGGGCGAGACGGGTCAGATGATCCTGTCGGCCGACATTCCGCTGCTGCGCGGGGCGGGAAAAGTGGCCCAGGAATCGCGCTACCAGGCGGAGCGGGAACTGATCTACGCCGCCCGGACTTTCGAGCGGTATCGACGCGCGTTTTTGGTGGAGGTGGCCAGTTCGTACTTCGATGTGCTCGCCCTCAAGGCGGGGATCGAGAACGCCCAGGCCAGCGTGGAGGCGCTGGCGATCGACAAGGCGCGCAGTGACGGGCTGGCCAAGACCGGGCGCATCCTCCAGGTCGATGTGGACCGGGCGGAGGTGGAATACCTGAGGGCTCGAAACGACGCGATTACCGCGCAGACGGCTTATGACTCTGCACTTGACCGGTTCAAGATCCTGATCGGAATGCCCACGGTCCAGCCCATCGAGGCGGTGGAGCCCGATTTCGAGGTGGCGGCACCGGCGGTGGACGAGGAACTCGCGATCGAGACGGCCCTTCGCAGCCGGTTGGATCTGCTGAACGAGCAGGATGCGGTGGACGACACCCGACGCGCCGTCCTGGTCGCTCGGAACAACCTGCTGCCTGACCTGGACTTTCGGGGGAGCGTGACCCTGGATACCGATCCCAACCGGAAGAACTCCGTGAGCTACAACACGGAGCGCACCACCTGGCGGGGGGAGGTGGCCATGGAGATCCCGTTGAACCGCGTGGCGGAGCGCAATGAATACCGGTCTTCCATCATTGATCTGCGGCGGGCGGAGCGGAATTACGACCGTCGCCGCGACGAGGTGCGGCTGGATGTACGCGATGCCTTCCGCGGGATCGAGCAGGCCCGGCTCTCGCTGGAGATCCAGGCAGAGAACATCAAGATCAACGACTTCCGCAAGCGCCAGGCCGAAGAGCTTCTCAATCGCGGACTGCTTCAATCGAACCGTGACAAGATCGAGGCCGAAACGGACTGGCGGGATGCCAAGAACCGGTATGCCCAGGCCGAGGCCAACTACCGTACCGCGGTGCTCGCCTTTTTGCGGGACACGGAGACGCTCCGCGTGACGGATGACGGCCGATTGGCGTCGTTTGAGGATTCGGGCACGGCGGAAGCGGAAAAGGACGCGGAACCTGCCGGCGGCTCCTGACGTCTCTCCCAGAGCGACAGAACCTTACAAGAGCAGGCGCCCGGGGGCATGGTCATTCCATGAGAATGGGCGTATCATGATGGGTGAGTGAATGTATCTCCCGAATTCCGCAGGTTGTTATGACGGTTACCACTGTTCCATCCCGACCTGACACCGCCAACGGTGTGCGTGGCCTGCTGCGGCGCCGCCCCATGAAGCTGCACGTGCGGCTTGGCCTGGCGGGCCTCGTGGTGCTGGCGGCGCTCGCCTACGCGGCGCTGCGCACCTGGTGGCCGGCCGCTTCCACGGGCGACCCGACCGTGTTTGTGGTTCAGCGTCGCAGTTTCTCGGTGGACCTGCCCCAGAAGGGAGAGCTGCAAGCGGCTCAGTCTGTCGACGTGCGTTGCGAGGTGGAAGGACGCTCAACCATCATCTGGCTGATTGACGAGGGCGCGCAGGTCCAGAAGGACGATCTTTTGGTGGAGTTGGCCAGCAACGAAATCGACGAGCGGATCAAGTCTGAAGAGATCAATTTCGCCAACGCTGAAATGAACCACCTCACCGCGCAAACGGACTATGAAATTCAGCTTGATCAGAACGCCAGCGACATTCGCAAGGCAGAGCTGGCCCTGGAAAACGCCAAGACGGAGTTGAGCAAGTACGAGGAGGGGGACTGGGTTCAGCAGGAGACGGACGCACGGATCGCCGTGCAGCGGGCGGAGAAGGAGCTCAGCCAGGCCTCGGACCGATTCACGGATTCCAAGGAACTGCACGAGCAGGGCTTCATCACGAAACGAGAGTACGAGAGCGACGAGTTCGCGTTGTTCGTGGCAGAGAAAGAGCTGGAGCAGGCCAGGCTCGCGGAGGAGATCCTGCACAAGTACACGTACAAGCAGGCGCTTCGGCAGAAGCAATCGGACGTGGAAGAAGCGGAAAAAGAGCTGGAGCGGGTGCGCAAGGGCGCTACCGCGAAAGAGGCCCAGAAGAAACAGACCGTTGAGTCCAGAGCTGCTGAATTTGCGATCGCCCGCGATCGGCTGGCCAAGTACAAACGGCAGAAAGAGAACGCCCGCATCGTCGCTCCGGCGCCGGGCCTGGTAGTGTACTATGCGGAGGCGCATCGATGGGGCGACGGAGATGAGATCAAGGAAGGGGCGGAGGTGCGAGAGCGGCAGACGCTCATCACCCTGCCCGACACGTCCCGGATGAAGGTCATCGTCCGTATCCACGAGGCGGCGGCCACGAGAATCACGAAGGACCTTCCCGCCTCCGTTCAGATCGAAGGGTATCCGGGCCGCGTCTTCACGGGCACCGTGACGAAAGTGGCGGAGCTGGCCGACTCCCAGAACCGGTGGCTCAACCCGGATCTCAAGGAATACGAGACGGAGATCACGCTGGACGAGGTGGACCCGGGTCTGAAGCCCGGCGTGACGGCGCGGGCTCGCATTCATATCGCGGACGTGACCAATGCCCTCGCCGTGCCCGTGCAGGCGGTCTTCAGCAAGGGAGGCTCGCACTTTGTTTTCCGAGACAAGCGCGGCGGCGCGGAACCTGTGTCCGTGAAGCTCGGCGCCTCCAGCGAGGAGTATGTGGAGGTGCTCGCCGGCGTGAAGGAGGGAGAACGGATTCTCCTGGCGGCTTCCGAGGACCTCAAGCGGAAGATCCCGTCGCGCGAAGAGCAGCCGAACAACGGCCTCTCATCGGAGGCTCCCGCGGTAGCTCATCAGCCGGAGGTGGCAGCGCCCGCCGCTCAGCCGGAGGGCCCGGCGCCTGCTGGTCAGCCGGAGGCTGCTCCCGCCACGGGTGGGCAGGAAGCAGGACCGGGCAAGGGTCGACCGGAGGGATCCCCTGGAGGGCGTCGGCCGGGGGCGCCGGCGGGTGGACGTCGGCCGGAGGGATCGCCGCCTGCACGGTCCTGAGGAACCCGCTTTCGATATGTTCCAACCGTTGCCCGCAACAGAGGCCGCCACCGTGTCCGAGAGCATTGCCTCCCTGCACAATCTGACGAAGGTGTATGGGGCGGCGGACTCGGCCGTGGCCGTCACGGCGCTGCGAGGTGTTTCCCTTGACTTTCGGACGGGGGAATCGGTGGCCATTCTCGGCCCGAGCGGGTCCGGCAAAAGCACGCTGATGAACATCCTCGGCTGCCTCGACCGGCCGACCGACGGGCGCTACGTGCTGGGCGACGTGGACGTCTCGGAGCTGGACGACGACGCACTGTCGGACATCCGGGGTCGCCGGGTGGGATTCGTGTTCCAGAACTTCAACCTGATTCACCAGTTGACGGTCTTGGAAAACCTGGAAGTGCCGCTGTTTTACCAGTCGGTGCCGGCGGCGGAGCGGCGCCGGCGGGCGCTGGACGCCATTGACATGGTGGGACTGGCGGACCGCGGGCACCACCGGCCGATGCAGCTTTCCGGCGGTCAGCAGCAGCGGGTGGCGATCGCCCGGGCGCTGGTCAACGATCCCCTCATCATCCTCGCCGATGAGCCGACGGGAAACCTGGACACGGCGACGGGTGAGATGATCCTGGCGATCTTCGATCGGCTGCAACGGGAGGGAAGAACGATCATCATGGTGACCCACGAGGCGGACGTGGCCCGGACGTGCGATCGCAGCATCACCCTGCGCGACGGCCGGATCGCCTGCGACGAGAGGACCACTCGGTCCTAGGACCGTGCCGCGCCGGTGTATCGAGTGCCCATCAGGCGGGAGCCGTTTTGAACAGCCACGCCATCGCCGTCGCATACACGGACGCCAGAATCAAAACAAAGCCCCACAGCGACACGTTTACGCCTCCGTTTCCCTCCGCGCCGCTCGGGCGATTGACTCCCGGGCGGGCCGCGGCCACAGGTGCGAAATCACCAGGGCGGGGGACGCTTCTGCGCCCTCCCGCCCGATTGTCGCAAATCGCGCTGCGTTTTTCCAGCTACTGGACCGGCTGAACACGGACCTGAAGCTGCGCCATGCCGTTCAGCTCGAAGTGCTCCACCCGGATCGTATGACGGCCCTCTTTCAGGTCCACTCGGGCTGTATGGCGGGTGGGGACGTGGTGGGTCCAGTCGTCGATGACCTTCTCGTCGTTCACCCACACGCGGATTCCATCGTCGGAAACCGTCCACACTTCGTATTTCCCCGCCGGCAGCTCGATGGTGGTGACGGCCGTCGTGCCGAAGTAGTCCCCGGGAACCTTCTCGCTGGGTGCCCCGCCGCCCCAGGTGAAGTCGATGGCGGCCAGCGTTTGCTGCTCCAGCGGGGTGCCGGCCGTGATCTTTGCCCAGGCTTCCGCGTTCTCCCGCGGGTCTTCGGTGGCTGAATCGTATTTGAAGAAGCGCACGTCCCACTTGGCCCGCATCAAGCCGCCGTCCAGTTTCAGGCTCTTCTCGCCGGCCTGAATGTCGAGGGCGAAGGGCACGTACCCCTCTTTTTCCGTGGTCACTTCCACCAGCCCGGGCAACTCGCCTTTCAGCGGTGACGCCTTCACCTCGCCGGTCACGCCTTTGACCTCGAACGTGCCTTTGGGACCCAGCACCTGGATCTGGGCCTTGTCGCACCCCATCAGCCCGCTGGGAATGGCCACAACGGTCTCATGGTCGTACGGCCCCCAGGGTGTAATGATGATCTTCTCGCGCCCCCAAAGGTGCTTTCTCGCGCCGACCGGCCTCGTATCGCCGAGCACCTGGTACTCGGGCTTGGTCCAGGCGCCGTCGTACGTATCGGCGAGCTGGGGCTCAGAGCCGGGCGTGGCATCGATCTCCTTCTTCACTCCTGTAAGTTTGTTTGCGGCAAACAGGGTCTTCTTCGAGTCGCGCAGATGCAGGACGAGCAGATCGCCTCCAAAAACGTTGTTGGCGACGACGTTGTCCGTCGAGCCCTTGTAGTTTGCCTTGCCCCACGCCTTCTGGATCAGGTCTGCGCTGGGATTGCCCCAGAAGTGGACGCCACACTTGTTGTCCTTGAACACGTTTTCCAGGATGAGGTTCCGGGTTCCCTGCTCGATGTTGACGCCGCCTCGCTCCAGGCCGTAGGCCCCTTCGCCGTTGCCCTCGATTTGATTGCCGGCGATGAGCGTGTCCTGCGAATACCCGCCCCAGATGCCGCAAATCGCGTTCTTCACCAGCCGGTTGCCGATGTACTTGTTGCCGAAGGAAAACGTCATTTCGATGCCGTGGGCCGGGGCGTAGGAGAAGTCGTTGTCGATCAGCAGGTTGTCATTGCAGCCGCGGCGAGTGTAGTCAAAGTCCGCCGAGGGGGGCGGAGTCTCGCCGAGGGCCTCGTGCCCGGCAAATCCGAAGAAGCCGTCGCCGCCGTGCGTGGCCGAGTTCTCCGCGAAGACGTTGTTCGAGCATTGCTCGAAGAAGAGGATGCCGGCCGAGTCCTGCCCGCGGTTGTAGACGCCGTGGCTGTAGCCGCGAACGCAGAAGTCGAACGCGTTGCGGCTGACCAGGTTCCGATTGCTCCGCCACATGGCCAGTCCCCAGCCGGAGAGGAACGAGCAGTCGTTGTCGTAGATCTTTGAGTCGTTGACGCAGTCCAGGAGGATGCCGTTCTGGCCTCTGCGGGCCCGGAGGCGGCGAATCGTCACCCCTTCGGAATCCTCCACCCACAGGCCGGCGCCGTAGTTGGTGCCCCACTCGTTGTTGTCGTTCCGGTGCGGCCAGAGCCAGTCGCTGCTGTCTTCGGCCTCCGGGGTAGAGAGCAGCCGCTGCTGGAAGTTGCCGGAGACATCGAGGTCTTCGGCGGTCAGGCCGGGGCACTTCTCCGCGTGGATGCCCACCTTGTACCCGCGGACCTTCGCGTTGCGGACCGTCACGTTCTTGCCGCGAATCAGGATGCCCGTTCCCGTGTACGCATCGGGCATCTGCTCCGGCGTGCAGCCGACAAGCTCCGCCCCCTGGAAGTCGACGGTGATCCCGTCGCCCTCGATGACGACGACCTTGTCCCCCGGCAGGTTGTAGGTGCCGGGCTGGATGCGGGCCGATTCAGTGATGCGGAAGCCGGCACGGTCAAGCGCCATCTCTTTCGGCGGCTCCGCGGCGGTCAGACAAGTGGCCAGCAGCAGTGTTGCGGCCAGGACGGACGTAGTATTCATGGCTCACTCTCGCATGAAACGGGGGAAACCGGCGGCGTCCGGCACCTGCCGACACGCCATGCACTAAGGGATACCTTATACGCGCTCACCTTTGCCGGGGGAAGTCGGCCAAGCCCGATGGCCTTCGCAGCAGCTCCTTGAATCCTGTGATAGGAGCTTCTAACACACTCTCTGCAAAATGGTTAGAGGAACCGCCTGCTACACTTCGCGAGCCGATCGAAATCGGACCTCGTCCGCCAGATGAGCCTCTGGCGGAGGAGCTTCTTCTGCTTGTACCGCAGAATTCGTCGCTTCTCGCGCAGTCGCGCCCGCCCGCCCCGGCGATCTGGGTCCGGGCACAAGTGTCAGTGACCACGATGTCGCCA
>CAZBFW010000004.1:0-2896 GCA_964491135.1 uncultured Phycisphaeraceae bacterium
GATTGCCATCCTGGATACCTCCGCATACGCCCAGTTAGGCCGGCTGGCAGACTGGCTGCGGACAGGTCGGGGCGCCGGGCTGCCGAAGGTTGTTGTCGACCACCACCAGACACGCGATCCGATCGGCGCGGATGTGCTTGTCGACGAAACCGCGTCCGCGGCGTCGGTGATCGTGCTGGAGTGGGTGGAGGCTGCGGGTTGGGCCATCCCTGGCGCCGCGGCCGAGGCTCTGCTGGTCGGCATCGCGACGGACACCGGCTGGTTTCGATACTCGAATACCGACGCGCGTACGCTGGAAGCGGCCGCCCGGCTCACACGGCGCGGCGCGGAATTGAGCACGCTGTACGAAGCCGTGTACGCTCGGGAGCCGGCCGCGCGCCTTCGGCTGGAGGCCGCGTGCATCCAATCCATGGAACTGCTTTCGCGCGGGCGGATCGCCCTGATGACGCTCGGCCCGGAGCAGCAGCGCGCGGCCGGCGGGGGCGCGGACACGTCGGACATTGTGAACCTGCCGCTACGAATGGCGGGCGTCTGGGTATCGGTGCTCCTGGCTCCCGAGTCCCGCGGGGAAGTGCGTGTCAGCCTGCGCAGCAAACCGCCGGTACACGGCGTTCCGGACATCAACGTGGCGGAGCTCGCCGCGGCACTTGGCGGCGGAGGCCACGCCCGTGCCGCGGGCGCGCGCGTGCCGGGCAACCTGGCAGCCGCCCGGGAAACGCTTCTGGCCATTCTGGAACCGCGGGTCGAGGCTTGTCCGTAACGCAAGAAAAGACGGGGATTCCCGCCTTGCACGCCCTTAGCCGCCGTCTGCCGTTCCGGAATCCAGGCGGGCGAGCAGAGCCAGGCATTGGGCTCGGAGTTCGGGGTCGCGGACGGGCATTTGGAGAAGGCGGCGGGCCTTTTCCTTTTGACCGACCGCCACGAGCGATTCGGCCAGACATTGCACAACGATGAAGTCGCTCGCATCATTGACATACCGGACGGCTTCGCCAAGGTGGGCAATGGCTTCCTGATGCCGGTCGACCATGTGGGAGACCAGGCCCACGTATTTGTGCAGGGGGGGCGGCGCCACGCCGGTGACGTGAGTGAAGGTTGTGCTGTCGCGCAACATCTGCTCGACCAAGGCCAAATCCTCCGGCAGGGGAGCGCTGCGCAGATGTCGGCGGCACTCCAGAGCGCCCCACGTGAACTCGCAGTTCCAGACGGAGTAGCGCGGCACGTTGCGCCGGGCGATGGTCAGCAGGCGGTCCGCCTTCTCGTATTCGCCTGCCTTGAGCAGAGCCATGCCCACCACGCCGGTGATCGGGCGATGCCCGCCCTGGTGAACGAGCGGGTCTTGCCAGGCCCGCGCCGCCGCCAACTCAACGGGCGTCATCCGCGCTTCGTACTCGGCGCAAACGGCCTGGAAACGGGCCAAGGCCTCCGCGTTGTGCTTGCGGTAGAACGGCGCCTCCAGCAGGCTCACCATGCGGCTGGCCACACCGTAACGGTCGAATTCGTTGTCGCCCAGCCGAGCCGCATAGACATCCCACGTCGGCAGAGCCGCAGCCCGCTCTGGCTTGACCTGCAGCGGCTCCGGCAGCGACGCCATCTGCTCGATCACCGTCCGGGCAATCAGCGCCTGGCCCTGCAGCGACGGATGAACATGGTCGTCCATCAGCTCCCAGCCGATGATGCCGTTCGGGCTCGCCGCGCGGAACGCCTCCTCGATGTCACAAAGAACGCCCCCCTGCCCGGCCACGTCGCGAACCACCTCGCTGAACGTGGTGGGCGCCCGCCAGGGCATGGTATCGAGGTTCCGGGCGGCGATGTACGCCGCCTTTGCCTTGTCCGGCCGGCCAGCCGCCGCGTATGCACGACCGAGCAGGAAATGCGATTCGGCGTGTTGGTCGTACAAGGCCAACGCACGCTCCAACCGCTGCATCGCATCTTGGGGCGCGGTTGCCTCACGGCCCTCCTTCAGCAGCGACTCGAATACGGCCAGGTCCGCGGGGGCGAGCGGCGGTGTGATATCGTCGCCGATCGGTGCCAGGCCGCTTTCATTGGCGGGCAGCGTGCACAACAGGACCGGCACGCCCTGCTTGTTGCAGAGGCGGATCATTTCGGTGAGATGATTTCGCAGGTTCTGCGCGGCGGCAGTCCGCTGCGAGTCGCCCGGGCCGATCTGGGCGTCGGCAACCACGCGTTCCATGAGCACGCGACGACGATCACCGTCCCAGCCGTTTTGCTCGCGCCGGGTCGCCCGGTCGGCCACCCACTGCACCAGGGCCGAGCGGCGAAGAAATCGCGTAAATCGCATGGTGCGCGTGGATTGGCCGAAGGAGTGAACCGATGCCACGCCGTGCGCACCGTAGAACTCGTTGTTGCCGCTGTAGACCACGACCATGTCGGGGTCGAACGCCAGTAATTCCTCCAGGATGTACACCACGGGGAAGCTGGCAACGGCCGTCGTCCCCGCGTTCAGAACCTCCACGTTCCGGTCCGGCCACACCTCACCCAGCATGGCCCTCAGAAACGACGAGGCACCCAGGCTTGGCGGCTGCGGATAGCCGCGGGCCGCCGAACCCCCCACCCAAACGATTCGCACGGTTTCTGGGTCCTTCGGCATGGTGAAGACCTGCTCCTCCATGCTGCCCGGAGTGGTGAGGTTCTGGAAAAAGAACGTGCTGAGGCCGCGCTGGTCGGTGCCGAAGTACTGGCGACCACCCACGGTCCCAAGATGACGGAAGATCGGAGGATACCCTCCGAGGCCCTTCCAGCGGCAGAGGGCCTCCCCCACGACTAGGGGCAGCAATGGCAGAAGCACCGCTGTAACGCGAAAGGCCCAGCGGCGACGCCGGGACATCCTCGGCTCAGACGCAGACCGGGCCTTTGGCTGGACCTCCTCTGTCACGAC
>CAZBFW010000004.1:2906-22925 GCA_964491135.1 uncultured Phycisphaeraceae bacterium
CACGACCCGATATCTCCGAAAGCCCCGTGCCAGCCGTCGTCTGGACAAGACGATCGCGGAAATCCTATCCACCGCCAGCCGCCGACTGAAGTGCTCCGGACACCCGCAAAGCCCGCGGCACGATCGCGCAAGAACGAGGCGGGCGGATCGCATTCACAGCAACCCGCCCGCCAGTGCTTCCCCCTGCGCATGAATCTCTGCAGCTTCAGTCCGTGCGTTGCTCTACCGACGCCGGATCAGCGCGAGCCCTCCGAGACCCAACAGGGCCAGGGTGGCCGGCTCCGGAACCACGGTCGTCCGCCACCGGCCGCCCGGAATGTCCAGGTCAAACTGGATGATCTCGTTGTCGTTCGCAACAACCAGCTCAATGTTGTGTTCGTAGTTGCTGAAATCGTCACCGATTGCGATGTTCCAGTCGCCTTCCTTGCGGAACGTTAAGTAATAGGTACCGGCCGTCGCAACCGTGTACTGGGCGGTATAGATGCCGCCACCGCCGGTCATCGTCGCCACCGGGCTGCCCCAGTCATTGAACGAGCCCATGATGTCCCAGCCGTGCAACTCCAGATCCTCCCAGCCGACGCGGTTCGCGGGGGGGTTCCAACCGTCTGCATGCTCGCCCGGGTAGAAGTTGATGTCCATCTCGCCGGCGCCGAAATCCGCCTTCGCGTTTTGGCCGGGCCATGCGTTGTCCCAGGTCCCGTCGGTGACCTTGAACTCCTGGACACCCGCCGCGCCGGTGATGGTCACCTGATAGTGGCCCGGGGAGACCTCGGTCATGAGATTGCCGGCCGGATTCCAGCCGTTGAAACCGCCCGCCACGTAGTAGTCCGCCATGGCAGGCATCGCCATGAGGCCCACCGCCAACAACATGATCAGTTTCTTCATCTTCCATACCTCCTTCGTGCAGAGAGAGTCGAGAGAGCTATCCAATGGCCTATCGCACGGCCGACCCGTGCCGGCACGTGATTCATTCCCTGCAGGGCTAAAGCGCATCCGTGCCGCGCTGGCGAGCCGCGGACAAACGCGGATCGCCGTGCGGCGCGCGCGCTTTCTCTCTCTCTGCTCACCCCAGGAGACGGGAAGGATAGGATAGACCCCGTCCCTTGTCTCGATCACGGAGGGCTGCCTCCACGTTAACTAGTTTACCAGTTTGGCTCCTCATCACGCAATAGGACGGGCACTCTATCTCTGCCGATTCTGGGCACGCCAAAAGCTGAGTAACGCGCGCCAGCCAGCGAGTCCAGTGGGACTGTAATTCGCGCGTGAGCGGCAACTCAAACCGCCCATTGAATCCGAAAGGCCCGCTAGGTTACGCTGGGCTGAGGCAGTTCGCTGAGGGGCGAACGCGGCTATCCACATCGGCTGGGCAGCGGACATCGCCGACCCGGGGACAAGGCCCGGTCGGTTGGCCGAAGGAGGAAGCATGTTGCGATTAACCGGTTTAGTTCTGGTGGGCACGGTACTGGTCTCGCCGATGAGCTTGTCACAACACGAGGTTCTGGCAGCCGAACCCCTACACGTTGCGTTCCTTTGGCACATGCACCAGCCGATCTACTACCCGTACGAATCACCGATCGCCACCGATGCGGCAGGGCGGTTCTCGTTCAGTGTGGTGGACGTGCACAACCAGCGGTTCGGGCCGTACACCGCGTGGCCGTATGATGCGGTGGCTGCCGGTTCCGCTCTTTCACACCTGGGGGCACAGGTGAGCTTCACCGGTTCTCTGATCGAGAACCTGAACGCGCTGGAGGCCGCGGGCATAAACGGCGGGATGTGGAGCAACTGGAAATGGGGCTACAACCAGGGCCGATCGCTGACCACAACGCTCGGGAATCCGCGACTGGATTTGGTTGCCTTTGGGTACCATCACCCGCTGATGCCGCTGCTGGATGAGGCGGACATCCGGATGCAGATTCGCCTGCACAGGCACATGTTCGGGCAGAGCTGGACCGGAGGGCCGACGTATTCGACGGGCATGTTCCCCGCCGAGACCGCATTCTCGACGCGCATAATTCCGGCCCTGGTGGCCGAGGGAATCGAGTGGGTGCTTGTCGACAACATCCATTTCGACCGCGCGTGCCAGGGGTATCCGCACACGACGGCCTCCAATCTGTTCGCACCCAACGCGGCGGATCAGATTAACCCGAACCCCGCCGACTCCGGCGGGGCATGGGTCCAGTTGAACAACCTGTGGGCGCCAAGCAGGGTCAGCGCCCCCTTCGGCTACCAGCCGCACTACGTGCAGCACGTTAACCCGGTCACGGGGCAGATCACGCGGATGATCGCGGTCCCCGCCGCCCGCTACGAAGGCAATGAGGACGGACGCGGGGGGTACGGGGCCTTCCTGTACGACCAGGTGATGGACCAATACCTGCCGTACAACACCGACCCGGCCCATCCCATGATCGTGGTGCTGCATCACGACGGCGATAACTACGGCGGCGGCACTGACGCCTACTACCACAGCAACTTCCAGAACTTCGTCTCGTGGATCGGCGGCGATCCCGACTACGAGGCAACGACCATCCAGGACTACCTTGACCGCTTCTCGCCGAATGAGAGCGACGTGATCCACGTGGAAAGCGGCTCCTGGTCCGGCGCGGACAACGGCGATCCGGAGTTCAAGAAGTGGCTGGGCGATCCGAACGCCGGCGGCTGGAGCCCGGACCGGAACAGTTGGGCCGTGCTCACCGCGGCCAAGCACCGCGTGTTCCACGCAGAGGCGGTGGCCCCGGCCGCCAGCATGCAGAACATCCTGACGGGCAGCGGAACGGCGACGGAAAGCGCCTGGCACTGGCTGCTCGTCTCTCAGGCCAGCGACTATTGGTACTGGGACGGCACGGAAATCTGGGACAGCAACGTGACTCGCGGCTGCAACCAGGCCGTCGCGTTCGCCGATTCGGTGCTCGTTGGCGCCGCCGACACGCTGCCGCCCACGATCTTTCTACCGCAGCGGGAGCCGTACAACCCCGGCGGCTATGAGTGGGGAGCCGTGCCGGAGCCGTCGGACTTTGAGGTCTGGACGTACGCGTACGACACCAGCGGGCTGGCCAGCGTCACGCTGAAGTGGCGAACGGACGCGGACGGCGTCAACCTGCTGTCGTCGATCCAGAACGAGACGTACGCGGGCGGACCGGAGGTGAGCGGCTGGAACAGCGTCGTGATGACATCTTCCGACGTGCCGCCGCAGGGCGGCGTGCTGACCCCGACGTACCGCGCCCTCCGCTACGGCGGCATGATCACCGGGCAGCAGAATGTGCTGATCGACTATTACGTGGAGGCGGTCGATAACACCGGCCACACGGCCCGCTCGGACATTCAACACGTGTACGTGGGTACCAGCGGCGGCGGCCCGGGCGACGTCGTCACGATCAATCCCGACCCTGCCGTTGCCGGCGAGCCGGTGACCATCTCGTACGACCCGACCGGCCGCGTGCTGGACGGTGCGGCGGCCGTGTACTTGCACTACGGCTTCAACGGCTGGAACCCGGTGGTTTCGCCCGATCCGGCCATGGCCTGGAACAGCGCGGAGGGCGTCTGGCAGGTCACGGTTTCCGTGGCATCATCGGCAACACAGCTCGACCTCGTGTTCAACAACGGGGCGGGCACATGGGACAACAACGGCGGTCAGGACTGGCACTTCGCCGTCTCGGGCGGCGGGCAGCCGGAACCGCAGTGGGTGATGGACGGGACGCTGGACGGGGCGGCCACGCTGATCGCGGAGAACAGCGGGAACGTGCTCTACGCGGGTGTGATCGGCCACACCTTGTACGTGGCCACGTGGGACGCCGGCGAGGGCAACGACAATTTCATATTCGTGGCGGGCACACCGGGCGCGATGCGCGCGGCGCCGTGGGCGAAGGCCGGTACGGCCGCGGGCTGGTCGGCGTACCTGGCCAACGAGAACAACAATCTGTGGGCCGGATGGTTTGACCAGGCCGGCACCACCCAGATTGGTCCGTGCTCCGGGACGGGATACCTGGAAGGCACGATCAACCTTGTAGACGAATTGGGCTCGATGCCATCGGTCGTATACCTGGCCGCTGTCCCATATGACACGCCGGATGGCGGCGTCCTTCAGGCCGCCTACCAGGTTCCGGCGTCCATCAACTCCGACGGCAACCTGGATGCCGGCGAATACGCACAAGTTGACATCTGCGACATCACGGTGCCGCAGCCGCCCGCGGAGTACACTGAGTTCGCAGCGTGCCTGGGCGGCCCGGGCCAGCCGATCGCGCCGACGTGCCCGTGCTGGGTGGACGCGGACTACGACAACGACGGCGATGTTGACTTGCACGACTTCGCCGAGTTCGCCGCCGACTGAATGCGGCATCGCAACGTGGAATCGCCGACCTCGCTTAGCGGGAACTTGGAAAGACCCAGACCCCGGCAACGGTGGCCGGCGCGCGAACGCCGGTGATCTGAGGGAGCGTGATCGGCACGCCGTCCTGACAGAGCGCGCCCAGCACGGCCATCTCCGCGGCTTCCCGGTGGCTCACCGGCACGCCGAAGGCCTCCGTCGTTTGCACTTCCACGTGCGCGTGTTGTTGCAGGGCAGAGGCAAGCACGCAATTGTGCACGCCGCCACCCGCCAGCAGGATACGGCGCAGGGGCACTGGCGCATGCCCGCGCGCCGCATCTCGGACTGCCGTCGCAATCACGAACCCCACGGCGTCGCAGGCCGAGTGGGCGAGATCCTCGGGGCGATGCGCACCACCGCACTCGTTCAGCCAGGCAATCAGCTCGTCTCCGGTTCCCAGCGAGCGGCCCGCCGAGGCCTGATCGGTCAGCAAGCCCACGAGGGCGTCACGCAGATCCGTTTGAGTCTGGCCGGAGCCCGCCCGGCGCCCGTCTTCATCAAAGGGGGAGTTGAACCAGCGACGGGCGATGGCATCCAGCAGCAAATTGCACACGCAGATGTCGCCGCCGCGTATGCCGTTGACGGCGTCCTCCGAGGCCGCGTCATCACGGCCGCCCCCGGCGGGAAGCAGCGTGTAGTTCGCAAACCCGCCCAGGTTGACGACGGCGCGGGTCTCGGCTTCGTGGCGGAACAGCACCCAGTCAGCCAGCGGTGTGATCGGCGCGCCCTGGCCGCCGGCGGCCAGATCGGCCGCCCGCAGGTCGAACACCACGGGGGCTCGCAGCGCCTCCACGATGGGAGCCGGAGCGAGCAGTTGCCAGCTCACGGGCGGAGCGTGGTACACCGTCTGCCCGTGGACGGCGATCAGATCGATTCGGTCGCCCCGGGCGACGTCGCGCACCACATCCACGTGGCGCAGGGCGAACTCCCGCGCAAGGCCCGCGACCTGCGCGGCGGTTGCCGGCCGGCCCTCGGCGAACTCACGCAGCGTTCGGGCCAGCGGGCCGAGTGGACCCGTCGCGCAGCGATGCACCGATGCGCGAATCCCCAGGCCGTGGCCCTCTACGACGACCAGCGCGGCGTCGACCGCATCCATGCTCGTTCCGGTCATGCAACCGATGATAGTTCGCATGGTCACGATCCAATCGTCCGCTCACTGCACAGTGCACGCGATTTCCGACACCAGCCTGCAGTGGTCGCAGCGAAAATCGTATTGCTCCAGCCAGCATTCGTTGAGAAGCCATTCCCCACTGCACCCAGGGCACCTACGGTGTCGCTCGAGCTTTTGGCTTCGCCCATAATGACGCCGTAGATAGTAGTACGCCGGGATGCCAATTGCCTTCTCGATCCGTCGGCAGACGTCGAGGCCTTCTATGGATAGTTCGCTGTCCGGCATGGTAAGCTGCCGGTACGCCAAGCGCTCGCCGGCGCCACTGGCAATCCAGATTGAATCGAACGCTCGATAGTGATACTCCCAGAACCGCACGTCTTCGTAATCGCCGCACTCGCCGGTCGGCGGCACCCGGTACAGAGGGACCACGCCGCGGCAATCGCCGCATTGCAGTGGTGACTCACAGGAAAGGAAGTCCGTGGTCAGAATGAGCGAGCCGGGCTGGCGGCACGCGCACACCGGCTTTGACTGTGGATCAAGACCCAGCACACGCGCGGCCTGCCACATGAGTCCGGCCTTCCGAAGGCCGCCGATGGCGCGGCGAACCGCCTTGGTCCGAAATCGCGGCCGAAGGGAGTTGGCCTCGGGTAGCGACACGTACACACGGTACCCGCCGCGAACCTGTGCAACCGGCGCATCCTGCTCGACAAGCTCCCCGCTCCGCCTCAACGCGTACAGCAGGTTGTCGATGGCGCCGAGAGCAACTTGCCGGTCAGAACCCTTCCTCTGTTTGAACGTAAGTTCTGCCGTGTGCATGGCATCTCTCGCGTCGCGTCCGGCGGCATGCCTCAACGCTTCCACCCAAGCTCCAACGGAACAGTGCACTGTACTCGGCGCAGCCCAGCCTGCTCAAGCCCCGACTGGGGCGCCAGGA
The DNA here is from genome assembly GCA_964491135.1 of uncultured Phycisphaeraceae bacterium. GTDB lineage: Bacteria > Planctomycetota > Phycisphaerae > UBA1845 > UBA1845 > JAFGJQ01. The sequence continues at coordinate 9,312 of CAZBFW010000004.1, forward strand.
TGTAGCCAGGGTGCGTCAGCCCCTGGATTGCCGACGCCCCAAGAGCCCCAGCCCCAACCGGGGCGACACTACCACATACTCGCCCACGTTACACCTTCGTTGACGATGGTAATACTGCGCCCGGCGATTTCCCCTTCCTCCGCCCTTTCAGGCCGGGAAGGGATCTAAGGGTCCCCCGATCCACGGGCTGCGCCCGTGGCTAACCTCCTCGACCCCTACGGGGTCGGAAGAGGGGACGGGGCGATCGGGTTCCACGGGGTGGTTTCGCCAATACCAGTGTCGACCTAGCCCGGCGGGGGCAATGCGACGGCTGGAACCGGGACGTGACCTGTCGGTCGCGCGATCATCGAAGAGAAGTAGTCCGCACGGCGGACGCTACTGCACTTCTCATCCTCCGTCGCGCTGGGGTTCCGACACAATGGACCGCGTTCCACACTCTGGGCACCGACTGCCGGGGGAGCCACGCAGATCGTATCCGCACTTGAGGCATTTGTTGTCCCTCTGCCGTCTCCACAGTCGATCCGCATGCCAGTATCCGACCGCAAAGAACAGTGACGATAGCAGCACCAGTGCGGCAGTCACGTACCGGCCCGTGCCCGGAGGGAACAGTGATGGACCAACAGGACGGAACGGAGCACCCTGAGTGACGCTGACAATCACACCATCGCCCCTCCAGGTCTGGAGCAGCATCGAGCCCGCAAGGAGTCCGGTGGCAATGACTACGCCGGCAACCCACCACCGCGTCCGCTCCCAGTTGGATCGACAGTGCAGGACGGCCGCAGCGCAAATGGCCAGCGGGAAGACCAGCAGCGCTGTGGTCACCCAGGGCAGGACGCCGGGGATCCCTTCGTCACGGACGGTTTGGGCCCACTGTTCGAGGGCGAGATAGTTGTGGTCGGCGCACCAGCAGAGTAACCACCAGCAGACACTGAAGATGGAGAGCGATATGAACAAGGCGCGGGCGCATCGCTGCGCGTACACCTGCTCCGGCCCTGGTTTGTACGCGTTTTCCAGTCGTGCCATGCAAGGCTCACCCGACGATTCCAGAATCGCCCCGGCGCGCGTTCCGGCTCAATGGTAACGCTGCACCCGGCGATTTCCATCCTGCGCCTGGTCAGGGCGGGAAGTGAGATAGGGATCCCCCGATCCACGGGCTGCGCCGGTGGCCAACCTCCTCGACCCCTATACGGGGTCGGAAGAGGGGCGAGGGTGCAATTGCGGTCGACGGGCTGTGCCCGTGAACGCGGGCGTCGACCTCTACAGGGGACGGAGATGCTGCAGTTCCCGCTGGGACGCAAACCGTCGGTCGCGCGATCATCGAAGAGAGGTGATCCGCACGGCGGACCCCACTTTGTGTCTTTGCGTTGTCGCTCAGGTCGCGGGCGAAGCCCGCGCCGTCCCTTCGTGCCTTCGTCCCTTCGTGCCTTCGTGCCTTTACTGCAACTGCCCGATCTCGCTGTCCTTCTCCAGGAAGCCCTCGAGCTTGCGGGAGCGCACGGGGTGCTGGAGCTTGCGGATCGCCTTGGCCTCCACCTGCCGCACACGCTCGCGCGTCACCTTGAAGATCTTGCCCACTTCTTCCAGCGTGTAGGTATACCCGTCGCCGATGCCGTACCGAAGCTTGATGATCTCCCGCTCCCGGTAGGTCAGCGTCTTGAGCACCTCTTCGATGCGGTCCTTGAGCATCTCGCTGCCGGCGGACGAAATGGGCGACTCCGCCCGCTCGTCCTCGATGAAGTCGCCGAAGTACGAGTCTTCGCTCTCGCCGACCGGGCGGTCCAGCGAAATCGGGTGTCGGCTGATCTTGAGAACGCGGCGAGCCTCCGATACCGGCATCTCCGCCCGCGTGGCGATCTCGTCGATGGTCGGCTCGCGACCGAGTTCCTGCAGAAGCTGGCGGCTGATGTTACGCAGCCGGCTCATGGTCTCGATCATGTGAACCGGGATGCGGATGGTACGGGCGTGGTCCGCGATGGCTCGCGTGATTGCCTGCCGAATCCACCACGTGGCATACGTGCTGAACTTGTATCCCCGCTTGTACTCGTACTTGTCCACCGCGCGCATCAGGCCGGTGTTGCCCTCCTGGATGATGTCCAGGAAGCTCAGCCCGCGGTTGCGGTACTTCTTCGCGATGCTCACCACCAGGCGGAGGTTTCCGCCCGACAGCTTGCGCTTGGCGTCCTCGTATTCCGAGAAAACCCGCTGAATGGTCCGAAGGCGCTTGGCCAGCTCGTCGCTGCTCTCCAGCACCAGCGACTCGATGCCGTTCAGCTCGTCCTCCATGCCCTGCAGGTCCTCGTCCGGCACGGTCTGCCGTTTCGCCTGTTCGGCCAACCGCCGCTCCAGCGATTTCATCTTGCGGTACCGGCCGATCAGCTTTTTCATGAGCGGCGTGATCCGGCTGGTGCGCAGCGACAGCTCTTCCAGAAGCTTGGAGACTTTCCGACGGCGCTGGTTCATCCGGCCGACCGTCTTCTTGCGGGTGGCCGCCGCCACTCGTCCCCGGTGCACCGCGGCCCATTCCTCCTCGTCCTTCGCCAGCAGGGCCCGGACCGTGGCCAGGTTGCCGGGCATTCGGCGGAGGATCGTCGTTTTGGCCATCTGCTCGGACGTGGAGATCTTCATGGTGCGGTCGAACGGGAGCGTGCCGTCATAGACCTGCTGCAGAATGTCGACCGCCTGGGAGGCGCAGTAGTTGCTCTCCAGCACCATCTGCCGGAAAGCCATGCGCGTCAGCTCGATCTTCTTCGCCAGCCGGACTTCCTCCTCGCGCGTGAGCAGCGGAATTTCACCCATCTGGGTGAGATACATCCGCACCGGGTCGTCGATGCGGCGACCCGTGCCCTCCACCACGCTGAGGTCTTCCTTGTGGGCGTCCTCGACGTCCTGCTCCGCCTGCTTCTTGTCGAACCGGACCGGGCCCGCCTTGCCGTGCCGCGAGGCTTCGATCCGCTCCGCTTCCAGTTCGTCAAGCATCTCCACGTTCGCCTTGTCGAACGTGAGCATGATCATCTCGAGCTTGTCCGGAGAGACCGCCTCATCGGGCAGCCGCTCGTTCATCTCCTCCCACGTGACGTACCCGCGCTTGCGGCCGCGCTCCAGCAGATCGGACACGGCAGCCTCGATCGGGTCGACGACAACTTGTGAGGAAACTCCTTCCGCTGCGGCCATATGGTTACTCAGCCTCCAATCGCCAAAATCAACCTGCGGTCGTCACTCTTGCGGCGCCGTTTCGTGATCTTCCGCAATCCGGCGCGAAAACGGCCGGCCGGTTGCGTCGCGTGCCAGCCGCGCCGTCAACTCGCCAAACTGGCGCAAGATCGCGTCTGAATCCTCCGGCACGACCTCCGCCTCCGTCCACAGACGCGCCGCGGCCGAGCGGCCTTCACGCTCCACGCGGATACGTTCCAGCCGGGCCGTCGCCGACCGCAAGGTCTCCGGGAAATCACCCCGCCGCTCACCGCGGACCAGCAGGTCCGTGACCAGCGAGGCCTCTTGCGTACTCTCAATGGACCCCAGTAACTCCCCCAATTCCCGATCTCCCGACCGGGCCGCCCACTCGCGGACGCGCACCCCGACACCCCGCAATCCCGGGTCGCGAAACCGATTCGGGTCGAACTCCTGGCACGCGTCGGGCCACAAGCTCGGGTCGTTCAGAAGAACCTCCAGAACCGTCACCATCGCAGCCTGTTCCGCGTCGCCGAGTTTCGCAATCACACTGCCGATCTGAGCGGGTCCGGTCACGGGCTCCTGGGTCTGGCCACCCGGACGTGCAACCCTCCGGCGCCCCGCCTGGACAAGCATCCGCTGGATGTCCTCGGGCGGCGAATTCACCACCCGGGAGACCTCGTTGACGATCAACCCCCGCTGAATCGCGTCCACGGCCCCATGCTGTCCCATCTCAGCAATGAAGGCGATAAAATCGGCCATCGCCGCGCGCCGGTCGGCGCCCCCAGACTCTGCGGCGAAGCGGGCCAGTGTCCGCTTCCACTTGAATCCTAGCGCGTCTTCGGCCGAATTCAATACGCTCCGAAATCCTTCCCTCCCCGCGAGTTGCAGGAAATCACAGGGGTCTTTTCCGGACGGAACCCGGGCGAGTTTCACCCGCAGCCCCTGGTGCATGGCAACCGCCAACGCTCTGTCGGCCGCCGTCTCGCCCGCGATATCCGAGTCAAACAGCAGAATCACGGAGTCGCAGTACCGCGCCAAGAGGGCGGCATGGGCATCTGTCATAGCGGTGCCCAGCGTCGCTACCGTATTGCTGAACCCGTGTTGATGCGCCGCCATGCAGTCTGTATAGCCCTCAACCACGATGGCAGAGCGAGCCTCGACGATGGCCGGCCGCGCCAGATCAAGGCCGTAAAGGTTCCGCCCCTTGTCAAAAAGCTCATTTTGGGCGGTATTCACGTACTTGGCTCGGGCGTCTGCCAGGGTCCGGCCGCCGAATCCGATAACCCGGTTCATGGTGTCCCGAATCGGGAACATGAGCCGGTCTCGGAATACCTCGTAGCGGTCGCCGCGGTCACCGGTAGCCACAAATCCTGCGGCGATAAGCCATTGTGGATCGAGCCGGGTACCAACAATCGCTCGGAGAAGCAGGTTTCCGTCTGCGGGGGCCAGGCCGAGTCCAAAGGCTTCGGCGCAGGCCCGCGAGAGCCCCTTACCAACGAGGAACTGCCACGCTGCGGACTCCGGTTGGGCGGCCTTCAGGGCCCGTTGATAGACGGCGGTCGCCCATGCGTTGAGACGGGCTAGGTCTGCCCGGGACGGTCCGTGCGCATCGCCGAGCTGGGGCTTGCCAAGGCGAAAGGCGGGCAGCTCGATGCCAGCCCTCTCGGCGAGCATACGAAGCGCGTCCATAAAGTCAACTTTTTCAATGAGTTGGACGAATTTGAAGACGTCCCCGCCGACGCCACAGCCGAAGCACTTGAAGATGCCTCGGTCGGGTGTCACGTTGAAAGACGGTGTTCGCTCGTGGTGGAATGGACAGCGCCCCTTGAGTGATCGTCCGGCTGGCCGGAGGGCCACGTGTTCGGACACCACTTCCACCAGGCTGACCGCCTGCCGGACCTTCTCTTTGACCGATTCGAAGTTATCCAATGGCTTACAGCTTAGCCTTGTCTGCCGCGCCAAACGTCTGCACGTTCAACCAGTGCGTTTTGGGCCTTTTTTTGTCGTTGGTGTTCCGGAAAGCCAATACCAGGCCATGAGTCCCCGCGAACGAACGATGCAGACCGATAAGTATACCCCATAATCCCGGGAGCGTCAAACGATTATGGCCCGGGCAGTACTGGGAACCTTGATCGTCGTGGGTCTGGGGATTACACCTGCCCCAGGCAGACCGGTGTGGCCGGCGACGATCGTGGGGCAGAATGCCCGCGGAGACCGGTGACCATGAGTGAGTGTAGCAGCCTGACGCGCCTGCGGGTTCGGTACGGCGAAACGGACCAGATGGGCACGTTCTACAACGCGCGGGCGCTGGAGTGGTTCGAGTGCGGCCGCACGGATTACCTGCGGATGATCGGGCAACCGTACGTGGAGATGGAGGCGCGCGGAGTGTACCTGCCGATCATCGAGGCGCGTCTGTCGTTTCGCGGCCGCGCGCGATATGACGACGAATTGGAGATTACCACGCGCGCGGGGATGAGCGGGCGTGCGCGGGTTCGCTTTGATGTAAGCATCGTACGGTCGGCGTCAGGAGCCGAGGTCGTCGTGGGGCATACGGAGCACGCGTTCACCGACGCAGCGGGACGTGCGTTGCGACCGCCAGCGTGGTTCACGGGGGCGTTGGGCCGAGCGGAGTCCGGACGCTGAGGCGCAGGGAATGGGTGCGTCCGACAACGGATGTCGAATGGCAGGAGGTGGGGGTCTTGCGACGAGCTCTGACGGAGAGCAGCGGCGTAGGCCGAAGGGTGCGGCTTGACCGCAAGGGGAGGGGTTCGATAATGGGCGCATGGGCATTTCGCGGTTGTCTCCTCCGGCGTGCAGACGTTCCTCTCGACGATCATGGCAGTGGTTGCTGGTTGTGGGGGCGACGGCGGGTTGCGCCGTGGCGCGGGCCGCCGAGGACGAGCCGCGGTGGGGACTGGCCGGCAACAGCGAGTGCTTGTGGGTGTATCGCGTGCGGACGGACCCGGCCTCCGAGAGACCGATCGTATCCTTCGCAATCCGCTCGGCGACGGACAAGGCAGGGGAGTTTTTGGGAGTGCCGACACCGGGCCTGGGCGGCAACATTGCGTGGGCCGTTGCCAGTGGGGATGCCGTCCACCTGATTTTCCACGACGGAACGCACCGAAGTCTGCGCGTTCGCGACGCGAAAGTGGTGCGTGTCGGGGACGAGCAAGTGGAGTTGCCGTTACCGCAGAACGCGGTGCCACTGGCGCTGGGGGCCGATTCCGCATCGCGAATTCTGTACGCGGTGGTGCCCGGTGCCGCGGCCGCCGACCTGCCCTGGCCAAAGGCAGACGCATCCTCAGACGCCGAGATGACGACAACGGCCCCCGCGGCGGCGGAGCCGGAGAACGTTGCCTCGCCCGCGCTGGTCCAGTATGCGCAGGGGGAGTGGTTCCGCCGCGCTCATCTCCCGCCGGATCTGGGGACCCCCCGGCGAATCTGGCTAGGCGCGAACCAGGGTGAGGTTTCGGTGTTCCTGGTTCGTGAGGGAAGCGACGACCGGCTGTGGTGGGTGACAAATGCGGAGCGAGAGTGGGGGACGGCAGCCCCCGTCTCCGGGGTGGACGGGATGTCTGTCGTGGACGTGATCCAGTGCGATGGCAAGGCTCTGATTGTGTCGGAAGCGCAGGGGCCGCAGGGGGCGCCATCGGGGCTGCGGGTCAGTCGCTGGGAGTCCGGGCTGTGGGTCACTCGCGACGTCCACGGGATACCGGAGGCGATGCGCGAAGGAGTGATGGCCGGCGTGCTGGGCAGCCACCTGGGGCTGGGGTTCGTGTTGCGGGATGCGGCAGGACCGGCCCTCCACGTTGGGCTGTGGTCGGGCGCGGGCGAGCCGGTGGAAGCCCCGGCCGTGGTGAAGGCATTGCAGCCGCCGAGCGGGTTTCAACTGAGCAATCGGTTGCGGCTGGCGATTCCGTACGGAGTATTGACGGTCCTTCTGGCGGGCGTGCTGATTCGACGACGCCGTGCGATCGCAGAACCGGCGGTGCTGCGCGAAACCCAGGCCATCGTCGGAGTGGGGCGCCGTGCGGCAGCGTTTGCGCTGGATTTCCTGCTGGTGCTGCCGTTGATGTATCCGTTCCTGCAGCAGCACATCGCGGTCCTCCAGGCGCAAGTGGAATCGGCGATGCCTGCAGACGTGGCGGTGATGGCGTTATCATTTGGCTTGTTCTGGCACTGGCTGGCGGCAATCGGGATTTACGTGACCTACTGCATCGTGTTTGAAGCGACGGTGGCAGCCACGCCGGGCAAGATGTTCATGCACTGCCGGGTGGCCGACGAGCGGGGAGAACCGTGCCGGTTCCCGCGGATTGTGATTCGGAATCTGCTTCGACTGGTAGAGATGTTCCCGGCGTTTGATCTTCTGCCCCCCCTGGTGCTGATTCTTGTGACGCGCAAGCGGCAACGCTTGGGGGACCTGCTGGCGGGCACGATTGTGGTCGAGCAACACGATGTCGTGACGACGGGCAGCGAGGATCGCCGAGCGGAATCGAGCGAGAAAAGCGATGACTCCAGCCGAGAATCCTGAGAACCGCAACGAGCCGACATGGCCGGTTCGCCCGCGTCGCGTCCGTCGCAAGCTTGCGGCGTTGGGGCTTTCGGCCGCGCTGGCGACGACGGCGGGGTGCGGAGCGGCGCCGCGGCCGTCATCGATCGTGATTTTCCTGGACGGCGCGGGTCACTTCACGGCGGGTGGGAACGTCAAGAAGGGCCTGCGATCGGCCGGGTACGACGGGCAATTTCAGAACTACCTCTGGACATCATTCCTGGGGTGGGGCACGGACCATCTGCTGGTCGCGAGGAGCGGACTGAAAGCGCAGGGCTTGGCGGACCGGATCGAGCGCTTGCGGCGTGAGGATGCGGACGGTGAGATTCACGTCATGGGGTTGTCGGCGGGCACGGCCGTGATACTGAACGCGCTGGAGCGTCTGCCGGAGGGGACCGACGTGGACACGGTGGTGCTGTTCTCGTCGTCCGTACATGCCAACCGCGACCTGACACCCGCCCTGGAGCACGTCCGGCGAGCGCTGTACGCGACGTGCAGCCGGCATGATCTGATTCTGAGTTCGCTGGTCATCACGGCGGACGGAGAGTCAGGTTCTCCGGCGGGTCGCACCGGCTTTCGCATTCCGCCGGGCGTGCCGAAGAGCAGGCGAAGCGAGTATGCGAAGGTGGTCAATCTGCCGTGGGTGCCCAACTACGCCGCCCACGGCTGGAACGGCGGACACGTGGCCGCCACGAGAGCGGATTTCGTGAAACACGTCATCGCACCGCGAGTGCTGAACCGCGGCCCCTTCCCCCTGGACCGGCCGCTGCTGATCTCGGACGACGCCGGCACGGCTCAAACACGGGCGGCGTGCCGGAACACGGTGATGGCATGCTCGACGTCGTCGGCGGACACGTCCAGATGAGTCACCGCCCGCACCCGACGCGCGGACTCCGGCAGCATCCACACCCCACGTTCACGCATGTGATTGCAGAAATCCGGAGCGGCACCCAGCGATTCGGCTAGATCAAAGAAGATGATGTTCGTGTCCACCTGCTCCGGGCGGGCGGTGATGCCGGGAATCTCCGCCAACGCTTCGGCCAGGCGACGGGCGTTGCGGTGGTCCTCGGCCAGGCGATCCACGTTGTGATCCAGCGCGTACAGAGCGGCCGCCGCCAGAATGCCGGCCTGGCGCATCCCGCCGCCAAACATCTTCCGGAAACGGTGCACGCGGGAGATCATCTCCGTGGTGCCCGCCACCGCAGAGCCGACGGGCGCCCCGAGTCCCTTCGAAAAACACATGCTGACGGTGTCGACCAAGGCGGCATAGTCGGTCGGCTTCCGGCCGGCAGCCACGCAGGCGTTCATCAGGCGGGCCCCGTCCATGTGCAGCTTCAGCCCCAGTTCATCCGCAACGTGTCGGATTTCCGCCACCTGCTCCAGCGGCCAGACGGCTCCCCCACCGCGGTTGTGCGTGTTCTCGATTACGACGACCCGCGACCGGGGAAAGTGAGACATCGGCCGCCGCATCGCAGACCGGACCTGGTCCGGACCGAACCGGCCGCGCTCGCCCGCCAGCAGCCGCACCGAACAGCCGGCAACGGCGCAGACGCCTCCGGACTCGTAGCTGTAGAAGTGGCTGTCGGCATCCGCGATGATCTCGTCGCCCGGCTCTGTGAGCGCCCGCAGGGCCGTGAGGTTCGCCATCGTGCCCGACGGGACGTAGAGGGCGGCTTCCTTGCCCAGCAGATCGGCCACGCGTTGCTGAAGTTTCAGCACGGTCGGGTCGTCACCCAGCACGTCGTCTCCCACGTCGGCTTCGGCGATGGCTCGGCGCATGGCCGGGCTCGGTCGAGTTACGGTATCACTGCGAAGGTCAACGACTCGTACAGGTCTCATGCGATCATCTCCATGCGTCCGGCCCGCAGGCCATCGCACCATCGTACCCCGGAACCGCGAATGGAACGAGCCTCCGGTGCGCGGGCGCGTATTCGCTGTCTTGCGTGGGGGGGCGGCCGGACCTACCATGCCGCAGCCGGTCGGGGGGCGCCGCGGATCGGAGAGCGGACCAACCTCCGAGCCCGGTTGTGGTGAGGCAGCTCATGTTTTTGGACACCCGAAAGTACGGCACCACTTGGCGCGACATCTACAAACTGGCGATCTCGTTCGTGCAACCGAGGCCGATCGCCCTGGTCTCCACGCTGTCGGCTGACGTCGTGCGAAACCTGGCCCCGTTCAGCTTCTACAACATGGTGTCGGCGAATCCACCCGTGGTCATGTTCGCTCCGTCGCTTCGGCGGGACGGATCGGGCAAGGACAGCCTGCACAACATCGAGGCTGTGGGGGAGTTTGTGGTGGCCACGGTCACGGAGTCTTTGGCCGCCGCGATGAATCAGTGCTCGTTCGACCACCCGCCGGACGTGGACGAGTTTGCGGTGTCCGGGTTGACGCCGGTGCCGGCGCGGTTCGTGCGTCCCGCCCTGGTGGGCGAATCCCCGGTCAACATGGAATGCAACCTGGTGGAGATCAAGCGGTTCGGCAAGCAGCCCGGCGCCGGAAGCGTAATCTTCGGGCAGGTGGTGGCAATTCACGTGGATGACCGCGTGCTTGCTCGTGACGGCGCAGTGGACCCGGCAAGGCTCAAGGCGATCGGACGGATGGGGCGCTCCACGTACTGCCGAACGAGCGACACCTTCGATATGCCCCGCCCGAAGTCGTAACGTCCGGCCGGCTCAACCTCTCAGCACTGATGACCCGGGCGGAGCGGCGCCGCCCATCCGGGGCCGGCAATCGGGCACCGATTGCTTGACAAGCCGGGGGCTGGGGGGTAACAGTAAGCACGGTGGCCGCGTCCGGCTCTGGCCGGGCCGTCGAGCCCGTTGCGGGTGTAGCTCAGTGGTAGAGCGTCACGTTGCCAACGTGAATGTCGTCGGTTCAAGTCCGATCACCCGCTTTCCACGACAAGCCTTGCCAGGCGTTGCCAATCGTCCCTTACTCACGTCAGAATTGCCACTTACGGAAACGCCCTCCGCGCCACCCCCGGGAGAACATTCCCCGCACGATTTGTCAGCGGTTGTCAGCCGCGTACACGATTTGCCGGAATCTGGTACAAGCAGTAGTACAAGCAGATTCTGACCGTCGCCGTCCGTTCCGGTGGCCACCGCCCGTTCGGCCTGCGGTTTGGCGTCCAGCGGAAGCTCCGGCAGAACCTTCACCGCCCCGGCCACGTCCAGCAGGTGCGGGTCCGTGTACACGTTCGCCGTCAGGTCCGGCTTGGAATGCCGGAGGGCCGCCTGAGCGGTCCGCAGGGCAACCCCGCCGTTGCTCACGTGCGTACCCAACGTGGTCCGCATGGCGTGTACATCCACGACGCGGCGGCGGTCGTCTCGCTTGGGGATTCCGGCCGCCTCCAGGTCGCGGTCCAGGATACGGATCAGGCCGGTGGGCACGTCAAACAACGGTTCGGCCGGCGGGAGCCGCATGGGGATCGGCTCGCCGATCCGACGGCGGGCGGCATCCTGTACGGCCTTCAAGCGATCGCCCAGGAACGCCCGCAGGTCCGCCGCCAGGTCCACCCGGAGGGCTATCTCCGACCCCTTCCGGTTTTTCTCATCGGCCGCGTTCAGGATCGCGAACGGTTGCGGTGCCGCCAGTTCCAGTTGCCCGACGGTCAGAGACGCCAGCTCGCCCTTCCGAAGCCCGGTTAACAGGAGGGTTTTGTAGATCAGCGCGCGCTCCCGGCCGCGGTGCTCCAGCTCTGCGATGTAATGCGGCCGCTTGGCCAGGGCCTCGCGTCCACGGTCTGCCGCGTCGGCGACAAGGTCTTCAGAGCAGATCAGCAAACGCACGAAGTGCGCTGACCGTTTCCGGCAGCGATTGACGAAGCAGAGTGTCGAGGTATTCGTCCACCGTCTTGGGCGGATTCTTCAGGCTCGCGCGATGCAGCTTGACGGCGCGACAGACGGGGCCTGGAGCCAGATCAATCAGATAGCGGATGAACTCGTCAGGGTGCTGGGCGTCGATGTCATACTGCGTCAGCACGTCGCGTGGGAAATCACGGACGTTCGCGGTCACGATGACATCCGCTCGCGCGCGGATGGCCGCCGCCAGAACGTGGCGATCATCCGGATCGGGAAGCGCCAGACCGGGGATCAGGTTCTCGTATCCTTCCACCAGGCAATCGAGAATGGCACTGTCCATCAAGTCGCGCGTTCGTTCCAGCCGTTCGCGTTTGAGATCCGGGCGTTGTTCCAGGAGACTGCTGATCCATTCCTCGTGAATCTGGCTCGTCCAGCGCGCACGAAAAAGCTCGCTCCCGGCGAGATGCATCAACAGGTCGCGCAAAGGGGCTGGGTACAGAACCGAGGCATCGTAAAGCGCGGTGAAAGCTGCCAACTCAATAGCCCATGTTCAGCTCTTGGCCCTCGGCGGCCAACTGCTCCAGCGTCGCTCGCCGTTGTTCATCGCTGCGCTGCTTGAAGCTTAACATGTCGCTGAACCGGACGCGACGGTGCTTGCCAACCTTGCGAAACGGAAGTTTGTGTTGTTCGAGCAGCTTGATGAGAAACGGCCGCGACACGTTCAACAGATCCGCTGCCTGCTGCGTGGTCAGTTCGGCGTGGATCGGGATCAGGGTGATGGCGTTTCCCTGGGCCATCTGGGTCAGGATCTCCGCCAGCAGGCGGACCGCGGGCATGGGCAGGGCGACGGATTCGACGCGCTTGCCCGCCGCCTGAGAGTGAACGCGAAACTCGCCCGCCGCCCCGAGCAACCGCGACAGTTGCCGACTCGCCTCCTTGGCGACGGCGGACTCCTCTTGGGTCGGGGCAACCGGTCCGATGGATTGTTCGAGCAGCACGGGCATGTCACTCACCTCGCCTGTAGTATAGCACGCAAACGAATCCAACGCAACAGTCGCAACAAACGAATTGAAGGCGGCATGCCCGATAACCGACGACCGCCTGCAACGGAGCAGGGGCGCTGCATGTTAGAGGTCGAACGGGCAGAGCTAACCTGCAACGTGCGATCGCGTGCATCAAATTGGGCAAGGCGATCGCCGGTCAGAATCGTAAAGCATTTATTTGAACTGGGTTACAGCGGCTGGCCGGACGCAATACGTGTGGTTCACAAACCGGTCCCGGGAAACCCGAAACGCGTAAGTAACTATACCAGAAAGGGTTGCGATTTGCCAGTTTGCTGTCTGTTTGGTATTCTATCGGCGCCCCGCGCGGTGTATACTGCGCAATCCGGTCCCGCGTGGCATCCACGAGAGCCGGGCCTTTCTGCCTTCACCGGATTATGCAGTCTGTCCAATTATTGTTAGGTGCACACACATGGGATTTCTCGACAAGATTCTTGGCAAGAGGGAGCAGTCGCCGAGTCCTGCACCAGAGCACGCCGTACTCGTGTACTTTACCTACGGTAGCACGGATCTGTCCCGCCTCTTCGCTCTGGAAGAGCAGCTGGAAACGGTCATCGGCGAGGCGCGAGCAGGAGAACTCGACGGAAACGAGGTGGCAACAGACGGAAGCGACGGCACCCTGTTCATGTACGGGCCGGATGCGGACGCACTCTTCGCGGCAGTGCGTCCAACCTTGGAGGCAGCGGAGTTCATGAAGGGGGCGCGTATCATATTGCGGTACGGGCCTCCTGCGGACGGTGTCAAGGCGCGGGAGGTCGTCCTTGGCACCTAACAGGCCGCCGCAACCGACCGCCTACGGCGGCGGCTGAGCGTCAAGGCGTTAGGTGGGCATGAGCAAGGAACGCTTTACCTGTCCCTGCTGCGGACACCGGACTCTCTCGGAGCAACCCGGCTCCCATGACATCTGCAAGGTGTGTTTCTGGGAGGACGACGGCGTGCAGTTGCTCGATCCGGCCTACCAAGGCGGCGCGAACCGGCCATCCCTCATAGATCGGAAGAGCACACGTCTGAACTCCAGTCACCGCTCATTATC
>CAZBFW010000005.1:0-3062 GCA_964491135.1 uncultured Phycisphaeraceae bacterium
ACAGAATGCACCGGTCCGGTTCGGCCAGAGCGAGACAGCCGAGTCCCTTCGCGATCTGGCTGGCCGCATGCTGGAGGTCTTCTGGGCCAGCTCGCTGTCCAAATTGGACACTTCGGCCGAACTGCTGGCCGTCGAGGAGGAGTTCCGGGGGGCGATTGTCCCGGGCTGCCCGGACATCCTCGGCCGGGTCGACCTGATCACACGAGACTGTAGCGCGCTACGGATTACGGACTTCAAAACGTCCCGTGCTGCGTGGGGTGACGCGAAGATCCAGGAATCCGCACCGCAGCAGCTTCTATATGTCGAGCTGCTCCGGCCGGTCGCCAGGTCGCTCGGCATCGATCACATCGAAATGGAGTGGATTGTGCTCACCAAGGCCAAGTCCCCCCGGATCGACCGGCACACGACGATTCCCGATCCGGGCGCCATCACCCGCACCAAGGCGACCGTTCGCCAAGTCTGGCAGGCCATCCAAGCCGGGCACTTCTTCCCCTGCCCGTCCACCATCAACTGCCCGGGATGCCCGTTCCAGGCGGCCTGCCGGGTATGGGAGGGCTGATCATGAAGACGTATCGCAAACCAGACTCATTTTGCCTGCGCAAAGGAGCACTGGGCGGACCGGCTTGTCTCGTGGTTTTTGTGCTGGTGACCGGCTGCCCGGAGCCCGGACCGCCCGGCCCCGCGCAGCCGGACCCCGCGGCCGAGGTGATGGCTCGGCGATGGGAAGCCGAGCGGGACCTGCGGGACCGGGATGCCCAGCGGTACCGGGTCGAGATCGAATCCCGGGACGAAGACCTGGAGGCCGTGACGTCCATCTGGATCGGCACGGCCGCCGCCGTGTTCGTGCTCGTGATGCTGCTGGCCCGGGAGCGTCACGGCCGCCGGACGCTGGAACGGCTGCTCAACGTGATCCTTGGCCGGGATCGGTCGCGGGGCGATCCGCCCGGCAGCGGATAGGAAGGAGGACTCATGCACAACTCAAACCCCTATGGGCCGGTGGTATTCGTGGTCGGCGTATTCGTCGCCGTGCTCCTGATCAACCAGTTGGAATGCGGGACCGATCCCGATCTCGCCCGGACAGCCCACGAGTCCGTGCAGCTCGCCCGCGACGCCCAGGAACGGGACACGTCTGCGGTGCTCTGGTCCGGGCGGTTGCGGCTGCTCGGCCTGGCCATCGGCGTGTCGGCGCCGCTGATCGTCGCGTACCTGATCCAGCGGGCGGTCACTCGGAGTGCTCCCGATAGCCCGGACGTCCTTGCGGAAGCCGAGCGGCTGAGACTGCTGCAACTGGGCCCACCGCGCACGGACGTCCACCCGGCCTTGCCACACGACGCCACCAAACCGCATCTCCCGTCTGACCGGTAATTCCCCACGTTGAATCTGATTCACCTGACACCTGCGCCGTGCTTCGGCCCGGCGCCTGGAGATTCCCCATGATTCTGAGAGCCCATGAAGTACGTAACGAAGACGTACCGTATCTGTATTGCTCGGACCCGCGGGTCCGGCGCGAGATTAACGCGGCGAACCGTCGGTGCAGAGCCAACGGCAAGCCCGATCCCGTCCGGCCATGCATCGATCCGGCTGAACTCACGGCCCGAAGGGAGGTGATCGCATGGCCGCAGTCGTGACTCGGACATCCTGCCGCGTTCGAATCCCCCGCAGAGCCCTGGTCAAAGCGCTCAGCGAAATCAAGCGTGTGGCCCCCAACCGGTCGGCCAAACCGATTCTGCAGTGCGTCCGGCTGGAGGGCCGGAAGGGTCGGTTACACCTGGCCGCCACGAACCTGGAGATGACGTTGAGCCTGACTCTGGAGGCCAGCGGTCGGCTGTCCGCGTGCCTGGCGCCGGTGGCCGAGCTGCTCGCCCGGGTGCAGGCGGGCAAAGACAAAACCTGCTCGCTGGAACTGTCGGAGGATCATCAGCAGATCCTCTTGAACGGCGGCCGGGTCCGGCATGCCATCCCGGCGATGGAGCTGGATGAATACCCGCCGTTGCCCAAGAAACCCCGTCGCAGGCCCCCGGACCTACTGGTCATGCCCGATGCCCTCCGGAGCGGCCTGGAGAACGCCCTGATCGCCACAAACCGCGAGGCGAGCCGGTACGCTCTGAATGCCGTGCTGCTGGAGCGGGATGCCGACGGCACGCGGCTGGTCGCGACGGACGGCAAGCGGCTCATCGTGCAGGCCCTGCCGGAGGTCGGAGGGCCGTGGACCGGCAAGACATTGATTCCCTGGCCACTTGCCCAGCAGGCTGTGCGGTTGTTGAAGTCTGGCAGGCCTGACGGCGATCCGGTGGCCCTGACCATCGTTCCGCCGTCCGGCAAGACCACTGACACGACGTTGTTCCTGGAGGGGCCGGATTGGCAGCTTTGCGGCTGTGCAATGGACGGCAGCTTCCCGGTGTACAGGGACGTGATCCCCGGGCCAGGCATCCAATTCATCGTGCCAAAGCTCGCGTTCGCCGAGACGCTGCGCGAAGTCGCCCAGGCCGTCACATTCGAGAGCCGGGTCGTGCGGGTGGAGGCGACCCGAGAAGCAGTTCGCATGACGGTACAGTCCGGCCACGGCAGCCAGGCAGACGGGGAGATTCCCGTCGAACAGATCCTCCCTCCTGAACTGGCCAGCGGGCCCCTGCGCTATGTCGGCGGTGTGATTCCCGGCCAGATCAGCGATGCGCTCGGCACTCTGGAGGCCGATACCATCGCGTTCGAGGTGGTCCCGGGCGATGCCCTGCCGCCAGATCCGCCGATCGACAGCAACCCGGCCGACCCCGGCGAAACCACCGCGCCGCAGTCTCCGAACCGGCGTCTTCGGCCCATTCAGCTCACCGACGCTGTGCAGAACCCCCGGACCCGCTGGGTCATCATGCCGATTGTGGTCGAATAGCCGCGAGCCAGTCGAGAATCGGGGCCAGCAGCGCGGACGAGCAAATCCGCACCGGTGCTTCCCCGATACCCCGACGTTCATTGGTGCTTCACCCGCCTACCCGCATTACCCTTAGAGAACAGGAGGCTTCCATGTCCAAACAACGAGTCCCGCCAGGGCGCCCTGATCGGTGCCGACG
>CAZBFW010000005.1:3072-21949 GCA_964491135.1 uncultured Phycisphaeraceae bacterium
TCAGTATCACGTTACGATTTTGGGCCTTGGTGCGGTCGGTCGGCAGGTTGCCGTGCAGATCGCATCGCTGGGTCCCCGACGGTTACTCCTCGTTGATTCCGGAGTGATCACCCGGCGGACTAACGTGGCCGACGGCTATCCCCACGAGGATGCAGGCATACCGAAAGTGCATGTCGCCGCGCATCTTTGCCACCAAATCGACCCGCAACTGGACATTCAGGCGGTTCGCAGAGGATCGGCGCGGGGCCTGGATCTCGGCCACGTGTGCTTTTGCTGCCCGGGGACCGAGCGCCTGGTCGAATCCCTCCGGCATGCCGTCGCGGACCAGGTGGTGTTTGCAGCCTGGTGCCGCTTGTCCGGCTCCAAGATCCATCTGGACTTCGGCCCGGACGTTACATCGCTGTTTGGCGGCCAAGGCCGCCACCGGCCCCGTCGCCCCGGACGTCGATCCGCCGCCCTGGACATCCCCACCGCCACCGTGGCTGCAGGGCTGCTGGTCATGGAGTTCCTGCGGTTTGCCGACGGATGCCCAATCCGTCGGGGGATCCGGCTGGACGTGCGCACGCTCGCCCTGAGGACCCGCTGAATCCAGTACTACCCGTTCAGTTTCGTTTGGCTTTGCCGACGGATGCGGCACGGACCGCGTCCACGAGGGTGATCCCCAGCGTATCCGTGATCTTACGGAGGCTCAGCAACGTGATGTTGTATTCGCCCCGCTCGATGGCCCCGATGTAGGTCCGGTGCAGGCCGCACTCGTACCCCAGGTCTTCCTGCGACCAGCCGCGTTTCTCGCGGACGGATCGCAGGAATTCACCGAGTCGACGCAGCATGACGTCCTTGGCCGCCATGCCGGTATCGTGCGGGCTTGCAGACTATCTATCGACACTGTATAACTAGCATATGCAGTTTCCATGACCGGGTGCGACAGCTGGGCCTCCCCGGTCTTTGTATGCATCTTCGCGTCGTCCGCCCCGGTCAAGACCAATGAACGCGAGGCGAAGACAAGAATGAACCTGTCGTTTCACTGCCCCCAATGCGGGACCACCCACACGGTCCCCGACACGTACGCGGGTCAGATCGCCCGATGCAACAAGTGCGGCAACCGGCAACGGATCCCCAGCATCGGCGGTTTCGATGCGCCATGTGCGTCTTCAGCAGAACCCACGATCGCGGCGATCGTCAACCTGGAACCGGGAGCGAGCATTCAATCCCGCATGCCCGCCGATCTGCCGGAGGAGCTGGCCACGGATCCTTGGGACAGCGATGCTCTTACCACCTGTCCATTGCAACTGTGTAATGGGAGGTAATGACATGAAAATCTCGTTCACGTGCCCAAGGTGCGGCGCCGCGCTGAACGCTCCCGACGCGTATGCGGGGGGCCGGGCGCGCTGTGCATCCTGCGGCAATTCGGTTCGGATTCCGAAAACGCAGGATGGAACAAACGAACCTGCCCCGCGGCAACCCGCTCCAACAGAGCCGAAAACGCCATCGTCGACAACCGCGGGGCGTGGTGGTTCGGCCAATCCGATGGGATCGTCCGTGAGGCGATCGCGCAATGCCGTACTGATCACTGTCATCATCCTTCTGCCGATCGGCTTCGCCATTGCCTTCTGGCCGCGTGCTGCCACGCGCGATGTTCAGGAAGCGAACCTCTCGTCGGGAGTGGACCAGCCACCGCGTCCAGTACAGCCGAACGAACAGCCACCCCCTCCACGCTATTTCACGTGGAAGACTGTGGCGGATCCCCATGGAGGAAAGTCGGTCAAGTATTACGGCATCATGGATCGATCGGGGAAGGAGATCGTACCGTACAAGTTCCGAGCCCCCGTGTTCTTTTCCGAAGGGCTCGCCGTCATCGACGAGGGTCTGGGAAGATACGGATATATCGACGTGGACGGCGACTGGGCAATTCCTCCGGAGCTGGTTTCGGGGGACTACACTGCCGACGCGTCGTTTAAGGAAGGCCGAGCGAGAATCGGCAGCCCGGGTACGGAAGGGTTCATCGACTCCAGCGGTCGCACGGTGATCGAGTCGAAATGGGTCGTCATCTCGGATTTCGCGGAAGGACTGGCAGCGGTGGTGGGGGATGAGGGAGGTGCATTCTTCATTGATCCGCAAGGCGTACCCGTCATGCGATTGCCACCCGAAACCATCCCGGTTGGCAGCTTCAGCGATGGATTGGTCCCGGTCCGAGAGGGCCCCGCCAGTTACGGATACATGAACAGGGCAGGGCAAGTGGTGCTGCGGATTCCGGATGCCGAAAGCATCCGCGGCTTCAGCGAAGGGTTGGCGGCAGCACAAGTGCACGGGAAGTTCGGGTACGTCAACCGGAATGGCGAGTATGCCATCGCCCCGACCCATGACGACGCCCGTGAATTCAGTGAAGGCGTCGCCGCGATAGAATCTGATGGGAAGTGGGGATACATCGGAAAGGACGGCACCGTGCTGGTGACGCCGCAGTACGACTGGGCCAGCGAATTCTCCGAGGGTTACGCGGTGGTCACGGAAGGGGAGAGCTATGGATTCGTAGACTCGAAGGGCCACGAGCTGACTATGGCGTGCGAGTTTGCGCTTCCTTTCGATTCAGGGCTGGCACTCTGCACGCCGTACGGCTGGTTCGATCATTCCGGCCGGTTTGTCTGGGTCTCACCGGACGTTCGAGACAGGAAGATCGAGTCGCTAGACGACCTCCCGGGAGACCCGCTTGAAGGCCTGCCGAAACCAGTGCCACGTCCGCCGCTATTCACTCGTGAGGACCGTCCGACGGACAACGAGTGATGATCTCTGTCGTTGGAGGACGGGCCCGGTGAACCGACGATCGGCGGTTGAGCAGTGTCGGTGGCACGAATCAGTCGCGAGATCGCAACCTGCAACCGATCAGGCAACCGCTGGCGTCGGCTTTGTTACGAATCCCAGACGAACGCTGCGGATCAGAGCCACATCGCAACCTTCGCCTCCACCCTGCGGATCTGTTTCTTCAACTCGCCCAGCTGACTGGCGAGTATCCGGCGCTTGCGACGGTTTATCCGTGCCGGATCGCCCGTGTGACTGGATTTCGCGCGTTCCCACACGTCGACCAGCCCTGCCAGTGTGGCCGTACACAACACGATCTCCTGGCAGGTCTTCTGGACCATGCGGATCGGATCGGGCACGATGCGGGGCTGCACAGGCTTGTCGAAATGCGCCGCAATGTACTCGCGGATTTGCCGTGCCGTCCGGACGCCCGATCGCATCTTGTCGTACAGCTCGCGAAACTGCCGCGGGTTCTGGACCCCAAGCCAGTACAAAACCCCGAACCAACGCACCTGGGCGTTCTGCAGGGCTATGGCCTGCCGCCGTGTCGCCCGCCCGGCGAACTTGATGGCGAGCCGCAAGCTCGCGTCGTTGGGCACCCCGATCCGGGCAGCAAGCTTCCTGGCGGTCATTGGGACGTGGCGTCTTTCGCACTGGTCGAGCAGCCGCGCGGCCCTGTACCCCTGGTCCCAGTAGTCGACCAGCCGCCTCGGCGTACCGTCCGCAGCGAAGTCCCTGAGCCGCTCGCACTCGGCCGCCAGCCAACGGGGATTCGTTCTTGCGGCGGATTCCCGTGTCCGGGCGACCGGAATCCGCTTCGGGCTGCCCCGGCTAACTCGCTGATTCTGTGACATCCGGGACTGCTCCTTTTGGCTCGCAGAGGCTGTTCGGCGCGTCGGTTCGGCGTTCCGGCTAGGTCGTTTCCTGAGCGGCCTACGCATTCATGGCCATCGGCATGAGCATGCGCAAGACCACAAGGCAGCCGTCCACATGATCCGGATCCAGCGGGTACCGATCCCGCGGTTTCAGCAGGTTCAGGTAGGCCGACGGAATCTGGGCAAAGGTCCCGTCGTCCTGTCGCCGGTACGTCTTGTAGCAGTACCCGTTCGTCACCATGACCACCGGGCACTCGGGAAAATGCTCCGCGTACTCCCGGGCCTGGTCTGGGGCGTAATCCAGCCCCTGACTGAAGCCCTTGGTTTCGATGAGCAGCACGCACTCTTCATTCTTGCGGGCGTACGGCCTTTTGAAACACGCGATATCCGCCCGCCGCCGACTACGGCCCACCGGCAACTCGATTTTGATCTGCTGCTCCGCCCAGCCCAGCGCCAGCAGAAGCGGGATCACCAAGAACGTCCGGGTCTCGTGCTCCCGGACGTCGTCCCAACTGAAATCCTCGTCATCCTCCCGGCCGTAGTAGTACTGGCCGAGCAGTCGGATCCGCTTGAGTGCGTTCGTCAGCTCGTCCGCGGCGCCCGGCCGCAGGCCCTCCCGGATCAGAAACTCCAGGATCTCTTCGTCGCCGATCGGGCGTGTCGGTCTGGGCTCGGGCTCCACCGAGCCTCGGGCAGGAACGGTGGACAGCGTTTTCTCGGCCAGTTTCTGCAGCTCGGCGTGCCGGACGGCCTTGATGGTCCCGCGGGTCAGGCCCGGGGCGCGGATCGGCTTCTTCGGGACGTGCCATTCCACAAAGCAGTACGCGCGGAGGTCCCACCCATCGAAATCCCGCAGCCAGTCCTTGTCGTCTTTGCCGAAATGCCTGCCGTCCCGTTCCACCACCTCGCCGACGGCCACGACCTCGGACATCCCCCGTTTCATCAGCATGCGGTCACCCGCCCGGACCTTCTCCATCACCCGGACCTTCGCCTCACCGCCCGCGAAGGCCAGCCCGTACTTCAGGAAATGCTCTGCGTAATCGCGGCTGTGCGCCCCGTAGGCAATCTGCCAGTAGCCGGGATTGGTTGTCATCGTTTGAGCCTCCGGGTTTGCACCCGCTACGCGACAGGCCGTGTGCCGCGGCACTGGGGGTACTTCGAACACCCGTAGAACTGGGAACCGGCGTTGGCGCCCTTGCGGGCCGTCCGAAGCACCATCGGCGATCCACACAGCGGACACGCCTTCGGATCAGGCATTGCGCTCGGAGTGCGGGGTGGTGACGGCTCCGGGCGTTTCGGCACTGCGACTGGCGGTGCAGCGGTTGGCACATCTGCCTTCACGGCCGCCACCAGGTTCCACAGAGCGGGGCCGTCCACCAGTTGCAGCGGCTTGCCCACGGCGAAGTCCCTGGCCTCGCGGGTAAACTCACCGCAGGTCACGACGATGCCTGCGGCTGCCTTCTCCGCGGTGACCACGCCGTACAGCTCGCGAACGACCTTCACGCCCACCTTCCAGGCCTTCCACTGCTTGCACTGCACCAGGGTCTTGGCGCCATTCCTGTACAGGACCAGATCCACACCCCCGTCCGCGCCACCGCCCCCGGTTTCCTCGACGCTATACCCCTGTCGCCGATACGCTTCTCCCACCAACTGCTCGAATTCCTGCCAGCTCAGCGATCTCAGGCTGCCGATGTCAGACCGGCTGTCCAGGAGCCCGCGTCTCGCCCGCTTCTTGATCTCGGCGAAGATCCAGATCACTACAACGGCGAACCCGAAAAACGGAGCGAATGTGTGGCAAAACGGACCGAACATCGTCCCGAAAGGTTCGCCCAGTTGCCCGAGGATCGGGGCGAGCACGAATCGCACGACCAGAAAGACGGCGACTGCAAGAAGCGGCCCCACCCACACCGGGGTGTTCATCAGCAAGCCTTCCAGCTCTTCCGCGAGCTGGCTCGTGTCACGCCCAGATCTTCTCCCCGCCACTGGATGACTCCTCTACCGGCGCGTTCGGTCAAAAACCGCGCGCCCATATCCTCATGCATACTCGTCACCCATCATCGTTCCACTCATCTGGCCTGCATTCGCCACATGCTAGTCGATGCTCGCGGTCTCCTTCCATGTAGATCATGAGGGTGTAGGTGATTGGCTTGTCCGCCAGCAGTCGGGGACAGCCGGGGCGATGGTACGTATTCTCGCCTGGCTGAAGTGCGTACCCGAGTCTAGAGAGGTCCAACTCGATCCGCGCGGCTGCCCGCGGATCTGCAATCCCAATCCGCGGGAGCATGGTTACCGTCGCCAAGACTGTCACGGCAGACTCGTCCGGGATCTTAGCAGGGTCGTTCTGCACCTCCGCATCGGCAAGCAGTTGCGCATGGTCATCCTCGTTTCGCTCTTCCAGCTTCACTTCAAGGAACGTGTGCGAATCGGCAGCAGCAACACCGTAGAACACGCGTGTATCAACAACAGCAATTGACGAACCACTCTCGTAAGGCCAAGCGGCAATGTGCAACCCACGCCATGTCCCGATGTGCTGGTCACCGAGGGGTTCGCCATCGTGCGGTTGCCAGTCAGGACTGTCCGTCAACTGACGGATGAAGCGAGTATCTCGCGGCAGCAGCACCATTGTGGCGGTGAACCCTCGCTCAACCAGCCACTGCACCACTTCCTGAATCGCTTCTGAGATCTCGCCTAAATCGCCGATTCCCTCGACGCGTTCAGCTACGGTCTCTGTGATCCACGCCATCCGCGTGCTCTCCTGCGAGTCCAGCCATTCAGCAAAGACCTCACCGTAGTGCGTTGGGCCAGTGTTTCTTTGCCTCACGGTTTCCTTACGTAGATCACCGCGTAGGCGGACACGCAGAGGCCAGCAACTCGCATCCCGCGTCAGCTCTCCGATTCTGTTGATAAGGGACACGAGTCCGCGATTCCCAGGCAACGCTGAAGCGATCTCGGCTGCCAGGTGGCCGCGTCGCGCAGGGTCGATCGGGGATTTCACGAGTTGGCGCAGCAGCTCGCATTTGCGACGGCACGTCCGACCATTGCACAGATCAACGACGCTCTGAACCGCCTCAGCATCGTTGCCGGAGGACAGCCCGAGCAAACCAGCGGGAACTGCTTTGTCCGCAAAGAGTGCGGCGGCCTCGTTGCGGATCAGGCTTTCGTCCGGTGGGAAAACGCGTGGGGGCCTGTTGAAGTACTCCGGCAATTGGCCTGGTGATCCTGGATCGGTGCACAAGAGCAGCGCGATCAGACCCTGTGTCACCCACGCATCATACCTGCCCCAGCTACCACGCGTCACGCCAGCGCGGTCTGGCGCCGGGAAGGTCCATGAACCTGCGCTGAAACAATCAGCCAGCCCATCCACTGCGTAAGGGCGCGTGTGAATGACTTCCCACACGCGAAGAATTTCGTGCCGCGTTCCCAGCTGGTTCCGGAACTCCGTGAACAGCACGCGGGCTGCGTTTCCTCCAGGCATCCGCTCTCTCACGACATGAAGGCACCACGCTGCAAAAACAATGTCAAGCGCCATATGGAGGTCGTAGACTTCACGCAGAATCGGCGGGACTACATCGGGGCCGACCGGTGGGACGAATCGCCGGTTACGATGGCGGTCCCATCGCCAGAGTCGGTCATGAAAGCTCCGGACATCTTCAATCCGCTCCGACCTCACAGCGGCATCCAACAGCTGCAACACCCAGGCCAGGGCAGCTCGGAGGACCATCATTTCCGCCGCCACGATGTCAGCAACGAAACGCCGCGATTGCGGGTAGGCGAAACGGTTCAATACCGCCAAGACTACGCTGTCGATCGTTCTCCCAACGTAGTCTGCAAGGTCTCTGTCGGGTGTTGATTCCCTGTATACATGCGCCACAATACTCCCGGCCCGGTCGAAGAGAGCCGCATCTCGGTGGTCGATCGCAAGGCCCATGACGCGACAGGCAAACCTCAACAATTCGAATATTCTGTCGTGATCGCCCGAGCGGACGACGTTATGAGCCATTTCTGAGTAAACGAAATTTCCCAGATAGTCGGGCAACCCATCCCGGTATAGAGACTGTTCGGCTTTGGCTGTTTCCGGACGCTTGAGTCGCAGCGCGATGAGGTGTTCCTGCACCTGGAGGGAGTCGCCGAAATCCCGGACGTGTCCCGTAGCAGCCTGGTCAGTGAGGACTCCGCTGAATTCGTTGAGGACTTGGATCACGTCTCTCCGGCGCGAAGGCCCCAGGCGGAAGACCCGTCTGAGCCTCCCTGCAACGTGCATTTGAACATCATTCGGAAGCCCTACGCGCACCGTTCGACATTCGCCTCCTCCAGTCCTCTGCACTCTGAGTAGCAGCGCCGTGTGGAAATCCTCCCGTATCAGGTTGCGGTCGTCGTGTGTTCTATCTCCAGGCCCGAGGCCAACCGTAGCGTCATAGCCGGGGCAGTAATCCTGGAGGAAGGTGCCCAATGCTGCCAGCTCCGTCAGGTTCACGTCTGCGACGCATCCGCTATGCGATATGCGGAAGTGAACAGTGGAGGTCGGATCCAGATCAACTATTCCGGTGCCGCTCTTATACCGCAAACCTGCCTTCTGCACTGCATCTACATACCGTCTGATTCGACCGGCATGAACGACCTCCTCATCCATGGCGGTTTCGTACTCCCACGCCAAGCCCGGCAGATAGGTCTCCACAGCGCGCTCAGAAACGAGAATCACCATCCTGTGCAGCAGGTACAGGACCACCCAAAGCACAAGTGGGACAAGTAGACAGTCTGCGATCGCCAGTGGAACCGCCGCGTTCGGAAGACGGCCTGACATCAGACTCACGATGATGTTGGATCCCACAACGGCAAGCGCGAGACCTGCGAGCGGCAACAGCCCCTCGTGCCGACGGAGGTATCGGACAAGGAACGACAATCTTCCGAGCCTTTCGCCTTGGAACTGAATACCGAACACAATGACGGCAAACAGTATTCCTGCGATGCCCCCCAGGACTTCCGCTGTCGTCGTTAGTACAGTGGCCACAAACAGGAGGTTCGCAGGCGGGTTAGTGATCGGGAAAGACGCACCGAACGCCAATGAGCCACCCACCAAAAGTACCATCACCTCAGCGGCGAGTCTTGTGCTCGCCGTAAGTGAATATCGGGCATGTAGCCAGCACCGCCATCGCTCCGAAACCGGCACTTCTTCAGCTCTCTCCCTGCGTCGGCGGACGTCCCTGGGAGACTCGGCCTGTTGCGATAGCCAATCCGGACTTCCGGTGATCGTGTGCCAGACGTCCCCAATCACTCGCGTGAGTCGGGTCAAGCCGGACAGATTCGTGTCTCGCAACGCCAGCATCCACGCTGGCAGCCTGTCCGCGGCGGTGTCCAGCGCGGAGATGAAGTCAAAAATCCGCTGCATCATTGCATGCACTCCACCAGCCAATTGCCAGTGGTCATGTCGCGTAGCCCGTAGGCGAAATGCTCTTTCGTTTTCAGTGATGTCATGACCCATCGCCATAGACTGGACTCGCGCGCCAGGACGCGTGTGACGCAGTGTTCTCCGTGTTACATCAGCTCCTCCGCCTCGCCCTCTTCCACCAGTTCGATCAGGTCGTGTCCCGTACGTCGGACGCCGATGTCATTCTCCACGGGCAGCTTGACCAGCTGTTCACCATTCATCAGGCCGACGGGGATTGCGTCGTGGCGTTCGGCCTCCTTGCGCGCCCCCGGGCCAAAATCGCTGGTGTTGATGATCAGCCCCTGCTCGTGCGTACCCAGGCTCCCCCGGACCTGCTGGACGATTATGGCGCTCCTGCTAATTGCTATTAGTCGACGGACTGCCACCACCGATCAATACCCTCCGGTCAATTCTGCCCGCATGTGGGCGTGGACATTTCGGAGCGTTTGCGCCGCGTTCTGAAGTGCGTCGAGTGTCGTCTCCAGAACCTGCTTGTCATCCGCAAAGGCTTCAACGGCTTCACCGTCCTCATCCACGAGAACGAAGGCGTGGACATTGCTGGGATCATCGTGGGTCTTCTGTTGAAGCACCTGCGGATCGACAGGCTTCATCGAGGACTTCACTCCGTCACCGGATGCCTCGCGTGTGACGGGGTAGCGGAAGTACGTGCTACCCGCGTCGCTCTGGTCAACGGTCTTTATCCAGTCGTTCATCTGGCTCGGAAAGTCTATCGGCGTACTCATCAGCTTCCCGAGCCCCTCGTTCAACATCGCAAGCAGGACGCACAAGTGTTCATAAAGCGTGTGGATGCCATGGACAGCGTGGATTGGCCTCCATTTCTCGCCGACCTTCACCACAGGCATGGGCTCGTGCTTGTCGGACGGATTGGGCAGCCGAAATCGCCGATGCAGAATGGTGACAGCAGACTTGAGATACAGCTCAATGGAATGTCGGTATAGGAAGCAGACTGGGAGCCGTCGATTGAACAATGAGCCGAGTTCCTCGTCGCCAAACAGCCGCTCAGCGGCCTCATGAAACGCGTCGCCAAGGGCACCGAAACCGGAGTCGAATGTCTGCTCCAATGGCATGAGCCGGTAGTGGATCATGGCCGCACCTCTCGCTGCAAATGGTCGTGTAGCGGCGCAACTGCCCATCCGTACTTGCACGAAACCCAGCCATCCTGGAATGACAGGTCATCCTCACCTTTCGCGGAGTCGCCCCAGCGGATCGCCTCGTGTTGCCTGTCAGCCTCACCAGTTTTGTGACAGCAATTACTCATTTGTTGCGCATTTTCACTAATCGAAATTCCAGTCCGCCAGCTGCTTCAAGAACTGCAATGAAGAATTGCTGTAATTCGCCAAGGTGCTTCGTCGCGAATTCGTCAAGGGTCACGTAGCCGGGGGCCGGTGCAAATCGGATTTCATGCGATGTCGGTTCCTGCCTGGAGTCCACGTCACGCGCATGCATTGTGGTGGAGACCTCGATTATTCCTTCGGGACAGACATGTTCGTATTCTCTCGTAGCCCGCGTGTCCGGCTTGCCGCTCCCGACGGTCTCGGCAACGACAAATGGCCTTACGGCAGACGCCTTCGCACCTTCCTTCGTCTCCACGCGAACACTCACCGTGCCGCGCAGCGTCTGGTAGTGTACATACTGATCCCGATATTCCTTGATAAACTCGACCCAGTTCTTCCATTTCAAGAGCAGCGGTCCAAGAGGAGCGGGGATATTCTCCGCATGCTTCAGCAGCTTCGTGATGCTTCGTACTGACCCTACGCCGCGGATGTAGCGTGCGAGCAATGAGGCTGAGAAGTCCGTTGCCGAGCGCACCGCTGAGAGGAAGGCATCCATCTCATATGCGACTTCCCGAGGAGACCAAGAGACCTCCGTACGGCGGCTGGCTCCGCTTCCGATAGGTGCGGCGTCCGGCGATGGCTTATTGAGGGCATGTCGCATTACGTCAATGTCCCCTGTTAGCTCGCGAATTCGCTCGCGGTGGTATTCGGCAGCCCCGATTCGGTCCAATGCGCGCAGTACAAATGTCTCCAACCAGTCCTTGTCGTTGTCGCGATTGAGAACAGTTTCAGCTGCCACGTTAGTATGGTCGAGGCGCGCGAAGAAGCTCTCGCACGCCGATTCCACGCTCTTATTGGACATGAGGGGCTCCTTGTGGTGGGTGGATGTGTGGCGGCCAGTCGGCCGGGCGGGGCTGGCCGGGCTTCCAGTCGGGCAGGAGCAGGAGGTTGCCTTGCTCGTCGGCGGGTGGGCCGGGCGGTGGGTCGTCACGCCTCGAATACGCCGCGGTCGGTGGCAACGGTGGCGTGATACTCGGGCGACCGTAACTTCGTCGCAGCTCCTCGAACTGGCTATACATTGGGTCCTCACTTTACAGCAAACCGACGGCTACCATGACGCGTTGGCGGGCTGCAATTGCCGATCAGAATCCTGTATCTGCTTGGTTCCAGCGACTCGCGAACAATCTCGAAGCTGCATCTGGCATTTGCAGTTTTTCGAAAGACGATAACGCATGGACGATCGCGGTACTCCAGCTCATGGATCACTAAGCGAGTGGTGTGGTTCGCGTACCGTGTCATTGTGAGCAGGCGATCCTCCCCTGTTGCCTTGTTTCGCAGGTGAACCTGAATGCTTGCTCCCCTGCGGTTCGGCAAGCCGAAGAACGGTTGGGCAGCGCTCATTGGGATTTGGATCTGGCTTCTCCCAGTTCCCGTTTCTCTGTCCATTATCTCAAGAATTAGGTCGCCTCTGCGCGCCGTGCCAAGACCCCGCTCAGATCCAGCGTCACTAACGCTTCGCCCTCTCGCGCCCGTCCGTCTACTCCAGATAAACGTTCTCGCCACGCCAGATTTTGCTCGGCGCGAGCCAAAGACCTCGCGCTCCTGACGATAACTGTCCAGGAGTTCCCCACTCAGGTCGACGCTGCAGGTGTCGATCGCGTCATGCCACGTAACTAGGTTCCCGTCGGCGGTGTTCAGCCGGGTGAGGGTCGCAAACTCGACGTTATAGAGTAGCCCATCGAGTGAAAGGTTGTTGCTGCCGACGAGCACGATGCCACCGCCCGCGTCACTCACGAACCAGACGACTTTGGGGTGATACACGCCATCGTAGTGTAGCAGGAGCTTCACCGACATGCCGTCGGCATGCATGGCTTCGAGAGCATCGGGATCCGTAATACCGTGATCGGTGCCCATGTATGCGACGACTCTTCGCCCGGCAGCTCGACGCAGCCATTGTCTTACCCGAAGGCGCACCAGTTCCCAGCCTTGCGAGGTAACGGCGTAAAAGTATAGCCGTAACTCTTTCGTTTCCCCCTCCGCTCCCAAGAGCGCGAGTAAAGACTCCTGGAAGCGGGTCACGGTCCAGGCAGCGTCTTGCATAGTCGGAAGAAGATCTGTCATTGGGCACCTTGTAGAGCTGCACTGAGCGCTGCGTGTACGCTAGCTATTCGGGACTCTAAATCGCTATTGAAGCGAGACAGCAAATCGGGAATAGTCGCAGGGGCAGAGAGCCATGCTTCGATTGACTTGCCGACGGTAACTGCCCAAGCCTCGTTTGCGAATAGGACGGGAATATCTTCGAGATGTGTAATCTTGAGTTCCGCGAACAACTTTCCCGTGCGGGGCTGGATTGCGCGGAAGAACCAGGTCGCAAATCGGGAGTTCAGTAGAGCGCAAGTATACAGGACCCTCTCCCACGTCACGGCGGGCTTTGGCACACACAAGAAGAAGTTGTTTGAGCAGAATAGCCCATCATTGTCCAGAGCAGCCAGTAAATGGTCTCCAGTCCGCCGAACGAGGATCTTGCGCGAACGGTGGAGATCAGGGTCGCCCAGGTTGAAGTACTCCCCGGCCGCGCGGTCAAAGCACGTGGCGTCGAGTTGAATGTACCGTCCCGCCCAGGTCAGGAGCATCGGCGATATCTCATCTCGGCCGAATATCAGGCGTTCGCATTGATCGCCATCCTGGCTGTCAATGAACAGTTTCGAGCGGACGTTGCCGGAGTGCGCGCCCTCGCGTAGGATGAACAGTTCGCTCATTGGAGGGCCAAGTGACCTCGCCACACTGATGAGCGACTGCAACTCGGGAGACAACAGCAGGTTAAACCTGTACTGTTTCGTCTCTCTGAATGTAGACTGAGAGATCGCATTCACGTGGGACGCCCGTGGTTGCCCGTCAATGACTTCGGGTATACATCGAACTTTGTGATCCGTGCCAGGCTCTGATCGCCTCGCGACTAAGGAACACACATCGATGTTCACCTGATCGAAGGCTTGACCCCAATGTGCGATTTCGACCATCGCTGTGTGATCAAGGAGAAACAGCCGGATTCCAGGGTAGTTTTTCAAGAGCACGATGTCCGGCAACACTAGACCGAGCGTTTGCCCGGCGCGCGTCATGAGGGCAAACAACTCTACGAACAGCGCGAAGGTGTCGAGAGTACCTTTTTGCGAACCTGAATAGCGGTGGCGGATGAGCGACGTGCTCCGCATCGGAACATCGGCACCCCAAGGCGGATTGCCGAACACGACGTCGAACCCGCCGCTCCAACCGGTCCGCTCGTTCTCGGGCGATGCGTTTGCGCCGGGCTCGCGGAACACATCCAGGAAGGCCAGATGCCAGTGGAAGAACTGGTACTGGTCGCGAAGGCGTGCGATCTCGTCCTTCATCCACGGTGGCAGGCAGTGCGGGTTGGCCTCGATGCGGCGGAGCCAGCTTTCCGTGATGCAATCAGGCGTGGTCTTGTCCTTCTTCCACACAAAAGCGGCACACCACGCGTCGGCCAGCAGGCGGGCGCTCTGGTACCCCGTGGAGCCAACGAACTCCGCATAACGCCTTGCCTTGGTCTCCACGTCGCCGAGCGTGCCATCCTCCACCGCGACCAGCGTGGCGAACGTCGGGACCAGGTTGCCCAGCTTTACGGACGGCATGGCCCCGAAGTCGAAGGTCATCTGACCCTTCCGTTCGTCCTTGTTGCGGCGTTTGTACTCGCTGCAGATCGCCTTGTCGTCGCCCTCGATGGGCTTGAACGCATCGTCCGGAACGCCCTCTTTAAGCAGCCGCGGCGTGGCCCCGATGAGCGAGTTGCCGCACTGGAGGCGAGGGTCCAGGAAGCGCAGCGGTCGGCCCGGGGCGATGGACGCCAGCCACCGGGCCACCTGGCACAGCTCGACGGCCATGGGGTTGATGTCCACGCCGTAGATGCAATGGCTCACCACGTCGCGGAACGCAGCGCGCTGATCCGTCGGCGACGGCTCATCGTCCCCCGTGCGGATGGCCGCGAGCCGTTTCGCCACGCGGTTGGCGGCCGCAATCAGAAAGTGGCCGGAGCCGCACGCGGGGTCGCAGATCTTGAGGGAAAGCAATGCCTTCTCAGCCCCCGCGCTGGACTTGCCCTTCAACCGATCCTCCATGACCGGGTCCAATGCTGAGTCCAGCAGGCACTGGATGAGTGAACTCGGCGTGTAGTAGCTGCCAGTGGTCTTCCGCTCAGAGCCGATGACTGCGGACAGTTCAAACGTGGCCGCGTCCGCGTGGATCTGCGGTTGCAGTTCCAGCAGTGACTCGTAGACGCTGCCCAGCTCCTCTGAACCGAGATTCTTGTAGTCCACATGTCGCAGGACGTTACGGTCCTGGGTGAATGCCAGGTGCCGGACGGCCGTGAGCAGGTGGTCATTCCGCAGGTCGCAGCCGTCCAGGTCGGGCGTGGAGTGGCCGGAGAAGAGCCACGAGCCCAGGCCGGGCAGGCCGAGCCGGGGCTCGCCCTTGTACAGCCGGGACAGCACCAGCCGCACCCCGTGCCACAGATCGCTGTGGCGGGTGCCGCGGCGATGTTCGGCGATTCGGCGGATGCGGCCCAGGGAGTAGTGCTCCGTGTACAGTTGGCGCGCCGTATCATCAGCGTTCGGTGCGAACAGCAGGTCACGGTCCTCCGCGACGAACAGGAAGATGAACCGGTAGACGAGCCGAAGGAGCTGCTGGTAGTACGCCGGGGTCGTCAGGGAGCCGTCGCGAAGCTTCTGTCGCAGGTCGTTGTTCGCCCGGTGGGCCAGGAAGCCCTGGCCGAGGGACTCGATGGCCTTCTCCACGCCGTCGCGGAGGCGATCCAGCGCCCGCGTGCCCTGTTGCTTCGCGGCCTGGTGCCACTTTTCGAGCCAGCACTGCTCTGGCGGGTCTCCCTCGACCCGGGACTGGTGGCACAGGAGCCAGAGCAGGATGAAGTCGGCGTAGACCTCGCCGTCCATCATGGCTTCGAGGTCGAATTCGACGTAGGCGGACCGGGTGAAGCTGACGTTGTCGCGCAGGATGCGAAGCTGGAGGCCGTTGCTGGCAAAACCCCACATGTACTCGTCGCTGCGGTTTAGCAACTCCTGCATGAGGCTGTGGGGGCTGCTGCGGAATACGCCGGGCTGGGCGCGGTCCAGGTCGTATTTGAAGGACGTCAACAAGAACGGCGAGTGGCTCCAGACGTGACTCACCGGGTAGGACCGGCCGTCGATGTCGATGGAGCGACTCGTCTGCAACCGGCCGTAGCCCAGGGTTTCGAAGAGCCTGAGCAGCCAGCGTTCCCGCGTCACCGTGACACCGGTTTCCGACGGATTGGCCTGGATGTCGGCCCGGTGCTTCTGGAAGCGCTGCCACGCGTCCCGGCAATCGGTCCAAGCCCGGTTCACGGCTTCGGTCAGGCGTGCCGTTTTCTCCAGGTGGTAGCTGTCCGGAGCCAGGCCGTCCAGGTTTTTATCGTTGTCTGCGAGCCGTTTCAGCAGGTCCGCGGGCAGCAGCGCGCCCTCGGGCTTGATGGTGGGGAAGGTTGTCTGGCTGCGAGCGCTCACCGTGCGGCTCCTCCTCCATCACACCGGCAGGAAAACGTAAATGCCGAGCACGTCGACCGGCAACTGCGGTTCGACGGCATAACGGACGCCGGTCGTGCGGGTGGCTTCCCGCACCCGTTTGTGGGCATCCAGGATTGCCTCGCCGCGGTGTCGCGCGTACTGGTCCAGGTACGGTTGCACGTGACCGAAGCCATCGATGACCTTGCGAACGAAGTCGCTCGCCCGGGCCGGGTCGATGTTCTGGTCGGGCCGGGCATCAAGCAGGTCTTCGATCGTCTTCGGATCGTCGTCCAGCCATTCCGCCCGGTCCGGCGCGCCGCGGAAGCCGACAATGCGGCAGTCCTCGGCCAGCAGGTGCTGGTCCGGCTGGCCCCGGCGGGCGGTATGGATGTGATACCGCAGCCGCAGGAGCAGCAGGGTCGTACGCGTCTTGACGGCGGACGTGTACGTCACACCGCACCGTCTGGCAACGCCCTCCGCAACGGGATCCAGCGCCGTGTCCATGACGTGGGCCGCAAGGCTCTCGACGATGGGGTGAGTGCGGGTCAGGTACACGACGCCCTCGTCGACGGGCAGCTCGAAGCGGGCGGTAAACCCATCCGTGCCGACCGCATCCCGCACCAGGGCCGGAGTGTGGCGCAGATCATACCGCGTTTTCATATCCTGGGGGATGACGGCTCCGCCGTACCGCTGCACGGCCGTATCCAGGAAGCGGGCCACGGTATCGGCCGTGCCGACCGTCTCCCGTACCGCATCCAGCTCTCTCGCCACCTCCGTGGGCTGCAGCGTGTGCTGGGCGAACAGTGTGCGGCTTTTCTTCTCCCGTTCGCTGGCGTTCTCCCATTCTCCGTGGAAATTCTCGGTTGCGGAGTCCAGGAACTGTTCAAATACGAGCTGCTGTTCGTCCATATGCTTCAGGAGCAGCTCGTCGATGAGGGCCTCCAGCAGGTTGTTGGAACTGAACGGCACCGGTACGGAGATCCCCAGCCGATTGCGGATGATCTGGTGTTTCTTGAGAAGCACCTTGAGAACGACCGCGTCGATCCGGTTGTCCAGGCCGTAGAGGGTGACTGACCGCACGATGTTCGTGGGCTGGCCGAAGCGGTCGACCCGACCGTCCCGCTGTTCGTGCCGGGTAGGGGACCACGCCAGGTCATAGTGGATGACCGCGTCGAAGTGCTCCTGCAGGTTGATGCCCTCGGACAGGCAGTCGGTGGCGACGAGCACGACCTGCTTGCCTTCGCGTTTTCGGTTGCCCAGATCGGCGACCCGCTGCTCCCGTTCCTCCGGCGGGAGCTGGCCGGTGACCCATTCGATCTCGGCCTTCTTCAACTCGCCCCGGAGCTGGGTCGCCACGTATTCCGCCGTGGCGATGAACCGACAGAACACGATCGGCGTGAAACCCTCCCGCAACAGATCCTTCACCATGTCGATGAGCCTGGCCAGCTTGTTGTCCTTCTTTCCGGCCAGGGCGTCGGCGTCGTTTGCCAGGCCGCGCAGGCGTCGGCGTTCCGATGCCCCGGGCGACTCATCTTCCGCGGCGTCCGCACCGGGGACGGTGTCCGTGATGTCCAGATCCTCGTCCGCATCCGTGTCCATGACTGCCTGGCGACCCAGTTCGTCGACGTCGGACGTGTCCTCGGTGCCCAGCCCCGCGGCCTTGGTCCGCAGGGCCGTCGCGGCCGCGGCCGGGCTGCTCGCCAGGGTCCGCAGCAGGGCCAGGGCAGCCCACCAGCGAACCCGCTGGCGATACTGGGGCACGCCGGTGGAGTCGTCGCGGACGCGCTCCCGGACGTACTTGAGCACCTTCTGGAACAGCTCCCGGTACTCGGGTGAAAGTTTGTACGTCGCCTCCTTTTCCTCCCGATCGGGAAACGGCGTGTCGGCGTCGAGGTACGTTCGAATGTCTGCCCGGCGACGCTGGACCAGGTGGCGGGCCAGGCGTTCCCGGTGCTTGCGGTTGTCCTCCCCGGACAGGTCTTCCGGGAGGTTGATAAAACTCTCTTCCAGCAGGCCGAGTAGAGACCGGAAGCTGGCCTCGATGCCGCTGTGTGGGGTGGCGGTCACGAGAATCACGTGGCGATTCGCGTCCTT
Organism: uncultured Phycisphaeraceae bacterium; assembly: GCA_964491135.1. Classification (GTDB taxonomy): domain Bacteria; phylum Planctomycetota; class Phycisphaerae; order UBA1845; family UBA1845; genus JAFGJQ01. The sequence continues at coordinate 21,107 of CAZBFW010000005.1, forward strand.
GGACAGGCCTTTCAGCAGTTCGTGCCGGTGGTGTCGACCGCCGCGGGACGCCTGAGCCGATGCACAGGTGTGGGCCTCGTCCACGATGACCAGCGACGGGCACGTCCGCAGGAATTCATCGCGTCGGCGACTGGATTTGATGTAATCGGTCGACACGATGGTGTACGGGTACACTTCAAAGACGGACGTGCCATGAGGTAACCCGCGTTCCAGCCGACCGACCGTCCCGGACAGAATCAACTCGGCGTCAATGTGGAACTTTGCCCGCATCTCCGCCTGCCACTGTTCGGCCAGGTGGGGCGGGCACAGTACGGCCATGCCGGTCACCTCGCCGCGGTCGATCAGCTCGCGGGCAATGAGCAGGGCCTCGATGGTCTTCCCGATGCCGACATCGTCCGCGATGAGCATCCGGATCGGGTCCAGCCGCAGGGCCATCATGAGCGGCACGAGCTGATACGGCCGGGGCTCGCAAGCGATGTGGCCGAACGAGCGGAAGGGCCCGGCGCTGGCCCGGAAGCCCAGCCGGACTGCATCGCGAAGCAGTCGGCACGACACGTGATCGCCGACATCCGTAGGATCGGGCAGTTCGAACGTGGCGGGCTGAACGGGCTCCAGCGGCAGGTGAATGCCGGTGACTTCGTCTTCGGTTCCACCGAGGGGTCGGAGCAGCAGGGTCTCGTCGTCGCTGTCCGGCAGGACCACCCAGTCCCGGCCGCGACACTTCACCAGGGATCCCACGGCAAAGGTCATCGTCCGCCTCTAAACACTTCGGGGTACGCCCGGACGGCAGCGCCCCAGTCGCGATCCGCAATCCGGATGACGCTCCAGCCAGCGTCCTCCAGC
>CAZBFW010000006.1:0-16708 GCA_964491135.1 uncultured Phycisphaeraceae bacterium
GATAATGAGCGGTGACTGGAGTTCAGACGTGTGCTCTTCCGATCTCCCTGGGGACGGCCCTGGCCCGAGCCCATCGCGGCCTGGCCAGGTTGCGAAAGCGGATGGAGACGCCAGATGAAGCCTGAAGAACGCGAAATGATGGCGGACATTGAGCGGGACGAGCAGTGGTTGCGGGACCATGACCCCGGCACGCCCGGGCCCGGGTCCCTCGAACATCTCAAACTCCAGGTCCGCATCGCCGCTGACGAGTCGCGCCTGCAGGGAACCCCGACGGCCTCGGCCGATCCGGCCTGCGTGGCCCGGGTCAAACGGGCCGTTCGGGATGAGCTGGCGGGCCGGACGGCCGGGGCCGCCCGATCCCGGTTCCGCCGCCTGCTTCCCCTGTCGATCGGCGGTCCGCTGGCCGCCGCGGCCGTCGTGGCGATTGTCGTCATGGTGCATCGCCCGACGGGGCCCTCCGCTCCGCAGGCTCCCTATAGTGCGCTGGACGCACTCGTGGAGTTTGCGGAGGAAAGTGCGACCGACCGGCCGGATGCGATGTCTCTGCCGAACCTGGATGCGCTGGAAGAAGAGATGCTGGGGTTCGCCGGGATCACGGCGACAGAGAGCGGATACGACGAGGCAGAGACGGAGACCGACCGCCTGTACGAGAAGCTTCGCGATGAGTTGGATTCACTGAAGAAGCCGGGCACCATTATGCAAGCGGGAGACGATTACCCATGGTATGCGGCAGGTACTTTCGAAGTGGGTTCATGGTCCTGGCCGGTCTGAGCGTGCTGGCTGTTGCGACCGCCTGGAGCGAGGAAGGGCCCCCGCCGCGGCAGGATCGCGACAACACGGCGGACTCCCAACCGGCGGAGGACGCGCCGGACGCGGATCGTCCGTCCAAGGCGCCCGGACCGCCGTCCGGACGACGCATGCGTGACCACTGGTACGGACCGGATCGGCAGCCGTCCGAGCGATGGGGGGAATCGGAGCGCCAGAAGGTCCGCGATTTCATCGAAAAGCACTTCCCGGAGGCCGCGAAGGAACTTCGCGATCGCTTGCAGAAGAACCCCCAGATGGGCGAGCGCATCCTGGGCAGCCTGATGCCGGAGATGACGCGGCTGCTTCGGTCGTATGAAGAGGATCCGCCTGAGCTTTTCAACCTTCGCCTGGAATCCGCCAAGAACGAGATGGCCATGCGGAAGCTGATGCGGGAACACCGGCACGCGGCCGATGAGGAGCGCGATCGCATTCGCGAGGCGATGCGGGAGCATGTCGCCCGCGACGTACAGCTCCGCGAGGACATCGGCCGGCAGGAGCTTCGCCGCCTGGAAGAAGGCGTCGCCAGGCTCCGCGATCACCTGGCCGATGTCGAAGCCAGGCGAGACGCCATCATCGAAGAGGAGTTGGAACTCCGGCTGAATCCCAGGCCGCCAGGCCGCGGTCCGGGTCGGCCCGACGGGCCGCCGCGGGGGCCTCGCGGCCGCTGGAATCGACCCGAACCCCCCGCGTCCCAGCCACCCGCGTCGCCAGACGAACCGCCGGCGTGAGCGCTGGGATCGCCGAGAGGGACCGAGACGCGGATCTCCGCCCAGGATTCCATGAACACATCGCTCGCCATCTTGCATGAACATGGCGGGTCTTCTGCGCAGCGCAGCCGGCGACCGAGATGGGGGCTTCGGTCATGCGGTATTCTCAGACCGGCGATCCGATCCCTAAAAGGGTCCCGGCGGCGGTGATTCGTAGCGGGGCAACGGGCCGAACTGCGTTTTCATGTCATTGATCAGGCGAATGGTCCGTCGGCGGTCGTGAACGGCTCGGAACTCCCCGGTCAGCTCGACCCGGTTGAACGGAGACGGGCTCCGGCCGATGCGGCGGACCGGCTGCAGCGCAGAGGATTCAACGTTCCCGGTCAGGGTATCCCGGTTGTGGTTCTCCCGGGAGAATACGAACCCGCCCCCCTCTAGGGCGATGCCGCCCAGCTCTCCGACAATCCAGTAGCTGACGGTCGAATTGACCTGCGTGCTCTCCACGGCCGTGTTGCCGGGAACCGGCCTCCAGATGCCGTGGAGGTGGATCACCTGCGTGGTGGTTTCTTCCGCCTGACCCATCAGTCGTCCGCGGCGCCGGGCGACTACGTCCACGGTTCCATCCGGCTGCCGGGCGTAATAGCACTCGTCGAACTCCTCGAAAAACCGACCCTGTTCGCCGGTGGGCCCGTAGTCCACGACCTGAAACCGGGTGGAGCGGGGCTCGCAGCCGGTTCCCACGAGGATCAGCAGCGCGCACGTCCACGCTCGCGCAGTCATTCCCGCGAGCCGGTGCAGCTTCGGCGCATCGCTCTGCAAGGTCATCCTCGTCTCCGTAGCGAGACACACCCTACGTCGCATCTGCGGCGGCGTCAACGCGCGCACCGCGATACGCAGGTTGGCTCACTGGCCGCGCGTGCTTATAATGCGCGAGCATGTGCGGGCCGGCGGAAACGGGGAACCTGGGAAACATGGAGCAAGACGAAAGGCAAGGCGGTACGTGCGAACCCCAACGGGAAGCGGATCGACCGTTCCGCGTGGGCGCGGTGGCGTACCTTAATTCCAGACCGCTGGTTTGCGGGCTGGCCGATGATGCGAGGGTGGAGGTCCGGTACGACGTTCCGGCTCGCCTGCCGGCGCTGCTGGATGACGGATGTGTCGACGCCGCCCTGACTCCCGTGATTGACCTGTTGGACCCGAATCGAGCGTGGAAGGTGGTGTCCGACGCCTGCATCGGGTGCGACGGCGAGACCATGACCGTGCGCGTCTTCTCCCGGATTCCGCCCGACCGGGTCCGCCGGATGTGGGTGGACCCGGCATCCCATACGTCCGTGGTGCTGGCCCGGCTGATCTGGCATGAATGCCATGATTGCCGCCTTCACGTGGAGACCCTGGCGGACACAGCCGACGTGGATCGCTGCGAGGCCGTCCTGCTCATCGGCGACAAGGTGATCACGGCGGCACCCTATGGATTTACGTATCAGATGGACCTGGGGGCGGCCTGGAAGTCTGTGACGGGCTTGCCGTTCGTTTTCGCGGTGTGGGCGGCGCGAACGTCCACCCGGACGGAATCGCTGGCCCTGCGCCTGGCGGCGGCACGGGACCGCGGCGTGGCCGGCGCGGCCGCGATTGCTCGGGAAGACGGACCGCGCCACGGCTGGCCGGCGGCCGTCGCAGAAACGTACCTGACCCGCAACCTGTCCTTCACCCTGAGCCCACGTCACCGCGCGGGCATCGAGCGGTTTCTGACGTTGGGGCAGGCTCACGGCGTCCTGCCGTTCCACCGGAAGCTGGTGTTCGCGTGACGTCGACGTTCGCATCGACGGATGACGCGGCCTGGCCGCGTCTGACAGATGCGGAGGCCCTGGATCTCTATCGCGGGGCCTCCATTCACGAACTGGGCCGCCTGGCCCACGCCCGAACGCTTGCTTTGCATCCCGAGACCTATCGTACGTACGTCGTGGACCGGAACATCAACTACTCGAATCTCTGCACGGCCACGTGCGCATTCTGCAATTTCAAGGTCAGACCCGGCAGCGCGAGCGGGTACGTGCTGGGATTGGATGAGATCGATCGCAAGATCGAGGAGCTGCTGGCGATCGGCGGAACGCAGGTGTTGATGCAGGGCGGACTCGTGCCGCCGGAGGAGCTGGGCTTTGAGTGGTACCTGGCTCTGCTCCGGCACGTCAAAGGCCGGTTCCCGGGCATCCATCTGCATGCATTCAGCCCGCCGGAGGTGTTCGCGTTCCACCAGGTGTTCAACATGCCGGTTCGGGACGTGCTTCTGCGATTGCAGGAAGCGGGCCTGGACACGATTCCGGGCGGCGGAGCGGAGATCCTGGTGGATCGGGTTCGCCGGCGAATCAGCCGCGGTAAAACGAACACGGACGAGTACCTGCTGGTCACGCGCGAGGCCCACCGCATCGGGATGAGAACGAGCGTGACGATGATGTTCGGCCACCTGGAAACGCTGGCCGAACGCATCGAGCATCTGCGTCGAATCCGCGACCTGCAGGATGAAACGGGCGGCTTCACGGCCTTCATCTGCTGGACGTTTCAGCCGGAGAATACGTCGCTGGGCCGGATGCGCCCGCTTCCACAAGGCCAGGCGGAGCCGGACGGGCGGCACCTTTGCCTGGCGGGTGCCCACGCGTACCTGCGTACAGTCGCCTTGGCTCGATTGTATCTGGACAACGTGGTGAACCTTCAGGCAAGCTGGGTGACACAGGGACCTGCGGTAGGTCAACTGTCACTTTTTTTTGGAGCGAACGACATGGGCTCGGTGATGATGGAGGAGAATGTCGTCTCGGCGGCAGGCACTGTTTACCATCTGACAGAGCGAGAGATACGGCAGTTGATCGCGGATACCGGATACCAGCCGCGAAAACGCAACTGCTATTACGAGTTGCTCGATGAGACGGCGGCGGCGGCGGCGGAGCCTCCCGGGGCGGTCGGCTAACCGGCGTCGGCTGAACAGATTACGCTTGCGTCGGCGGGCGAGAATCGGCTAAGGTGTTGGAGAAGCAGGAGGGGAAACGCCCATCTGGGTATCGGTGCGTTCGCTCTGCTATCTACAGATCGTGAGCAGTCTTTCGGATTCGTGCCATCGTGGGCGAGGAGGTGATTCACGGCGCGCGGGAGAATCTGACCTCCGCGTGAATCGGTGGCGTGCGGTTGAACCGGCAGAGGGGGCTGCCCAGGGTGGGCAAACCGCAGCGGTTCGCAATGGAACTCTGGATCCGGGCCGGGCGTTCGTCCGGCGCCACTCAGGGCGAGTGTAGCATGGCGAGTCTGGAGGCCATCTGGCGGCAGGCCAAAGCCGATCTTGTCATTCGTGGCAAGAAGGGGGAGGCAGACCCGTTCCTGTGGGAGCACTCGGTGCGCGTGGCGCGGGCCGCGATCATGATTGCGGGACTGCCGGAGACCGGCGTGCGTCCCGTGGACACCACGGCCCTGACGGCGGCGGCTCTCTATCATGATGCAGGCTGGGTGGTGCAGCATCGGGAGGGGCTCTGGCACGCGTCCGAAATCCTGAGCCGGGCGACGTCGGACCTGCAGCGAGAACTGGCGGCCGCGTTTCTGGAGGAGCGGATCGGCGGATTGCTTGGCGCGCGGAGCCGCGAGACAGCGGTAATGACCGTTCGGCGGTCCGGGGAGCGGGAGGCGGGCATCCCGGAGGCGCAGGTTCTGGCCGAGGCGACGGCCCTCGACGGAATCGGGATGATGGCGTTCTGGCAGACGGTCCGCCGATGCACGTGCGAGGGCAAGGGCATCCGCTCAGTCATCGAAACCTGGAAGCGGCAGAAGGAATATCACTTCTGGGAGGCTCGCGTGGCCGACGCCTTCCGGTTCCCCTGCGTGCGAGAACTGGCCTGCCGGCGGCTGCAGCGGTTCGCGCAGTTCATGGACGAACTGGAGCGGCAGTACGCCGGCGACGACGTGGCCCAACTCCCCGTCCGCACGAACGGTGCCCTTCTGGAGCACCTGCCCATCATTTGATGGAGTGCCAGGAGTGTCGCGATGCAACCGCACTGCGTGCCCGCTTGTCATCGTCGGACACGCGAAGCCGGCCCCACCCGCAAAACCGCATCCCGCCCACCGGTTCTCCTGCTTCTTGTGCGACCGGCCTGTTCTTGTGGGACCGGCTTTCCAGCCGGTCTCTGGGGTGATTGGCTCCGCTGGCCCCAGATTCCCATCTGGGTCCCTCCGCTGGACCCAGATTCCTATCTGGGTCCCCCGGTCGCTGGACCCAGATTCCTATCTGGGTCCCCCGGACACGGGAATCCCTTCCCCCGAGCGAACGCCCCGAACCCGGTTCGCGAGAGAAACCTCTCGCCATAGGAGGCCGAGATGAGAATCCTGGCCCGGCAGTGTTGCCGCAAAACTTCGACACAGAAAGTGAGGAACGTCTAATGCGGAGTCGAACCAGAAGCGTCCCGGCGTTGGTGATGGGTTTGTCCGTGCTCATCTCCGCAGCCGGTTGTGTGATGACGGGAGCGGACGGGCTTCGCGGGCGCACGCCTGCGGACAGAGAGAGGCTCATCAAGCCGGGTGAGCTGGGCGGCGCTGCGGACAGTCATCGGTGGATCTTCGACTACTGGAACCAGCAGGTCGTTCGCCAGGATGCCGTCGTCGGCACCGTTTTCATCGGTGATTCCATCACCGATTTCTGGAACCTGCCCGTCTACTTCACATCCACCGACGGGATCATGCAGAACCGCGGTATCGGCGGGGACGTGGCCTCCGTGATGGCCAGGCGCTTCCAGGCGGACGTGGTTCAGCTCCTGCCACGGAATGTTGTGATCCTGGCCGGCACGAATGACGTGACGTGCATGCTGATGGAAAATCGCACTGAGGCTGACATCGTGCGCGACGTGACTGCCTCGATCGAGTCCATGATGGACCAGGCTCGCGCCGCCGGGCTGAACACGCTGGTCTGCTCCCTTCTGCCGACGAATGCGGGGTACGTCACGCACGCCGCGGGTAAACCGATTCTGGTGGCCATCAACGAGCGAATCCGGGCCGCCTGTGCCTCCAAGGGCTGCATCTACGTGGACTACGCCTCGCAGATGAGTGATGCGGCCGGCGATCTCCGCAAGGACCTGGCGTACGACTGCGTGCATCCCAATTACGCGGGCTACGAGGTCATGGCTCGGATGCTGAAGGAAAGCGCCGCCCGGCACGGCCTGCGCCTGTGACAGGGCCGAACCCGCTGAACCGCCGGACGGCTGGGCCCAGATTCCCATCACGGCTGGGCCCAGATTCCCATCTGGGCCCCCGGACCCCGCAACGCTGGACCCAGATTCCCATCTGGGCCCCTGATGTGTGGCCCCGCTGGACCCAGATTCCTATCTGGGTCCCGTCTGGTGCCATGCCGCTCGACCGAGATTCCTATCTCGGTCGTCCCTCGGCGGCAATCCCACCCGCCTCTGACACCGCTTCACGCCATGCGGGGCAGCTCGAAATCTCCGCCCATCACAGACCCGATCCGCCCCGCCCCACTGAACATTTGCCATTTGCCATTCATCATTGTCCCCTCCGCCGGGTGCCATGCCCGTAGGCTTCAGCCTCGGGCATGTTCCGCTCGACCGAGATCCCCGTCTCGATCGCGTAGCCGCTCGACCGAGATTCCTATCTCGGTCGTCCCTCGGCGGCAATCCAACCCGTCTTTGCCTCCGCCGCGCGCCATGCAAGGCAGCTCGAAATCTCCGCCCATCGGAGCCCCGATCCGCCCTCGCCCCGCCCCACTGAACACTTGCCATTTGACATTCGTCATTCGCTCCCCCCGCCCCCGGCGTTGGCCTCTAGAGCAGGTCCGGGTGCTCCATTTCGATCCACGCAACCACGTCGTGGCGCACCCGCATCGCCAGCGCCAGCATTTCTGCGGCCTCCTGGTCGGACACCGCGCCGGCCCGTTCGTAGCCGCCGATGTTACGCTTCTTACGGAATCGATCGAGTTGAAGAACCAAGGCCGCCAGGGCGGGCTCGTTGGGCGTTGGTGTACCCATTTCGGGTGCAATCGTACCCTTCATGGGTACATCGAGCAGGGGCTGTCGAGCGGCCTGGGGTTCGCCCCCGTCGACGATCGGCACCCGACGTGCAGCCCGGCTGTCGTGGCGCCGGGCACCCGCGCCTCTGTCTCCAGCCCTGCCCCTGACACGCCCGCTCCGTCCCTCAGCATTTGGCAAAGCCTGTCCAGACTGCCCCGAGAGGTGCTGCCGGTCTGGGCGGGCTGCGCTGATTGGGCGACTCGGGCGGAGCTGTATCACAGCAACCCGGACGATTGCCTGTGGAGTGGCGTATGTGTATCATATAGATGGCGCCGGGACAGTTATGCGGCTTGCCGCAGTGTTCCCGGCGTTGTCGGGGGTGGGCGCTGGTTGGCGGGGGCGCCGCTTCCGATCACCGTTGTTCAACGAAACTCCCGCCGGACAAGTTGAAGGAGATCGAGCAATGAACCGCAGTTATCCGTATCTCATTCTCGGGTTCGTTGCGTGGTCCCTCGGCGCTTCGCCGGCCCCCGCGGTCGGCGACGTTCGGTACACGATTACCGAACTGCCGATGAGCCAGGCGCGAGCGATCAACGACTTGGGCGCCGTCACGGGAGTGGGCGACCTTGGCGTAGTGCGATGGCAGAACGGCCAGCTTGAAATCGCGCCGGGAATCGACACGATCAATTCTCAGGACATCAACAACCACAGTGTTGTTGTCGGAGGCGAGCAACGCGCGTACACATGGGACAGCGCTGCTGTGAATTACCTGCCCACATTGAACGGGCTGCATTCTACCGCCCGAGGAATCAACGACGCTGGGCGAATTGTGGGATGGTTGGGGGGCGTTGGCACGACTCAAGGGTGCTTCTGGGATGGCGATCAGCTTTCCCTGCTCGGAGCGTTAGGCGGCGCACAGAGTTGGGCATTTGGAATCAACGAAACAGGCGACATAGTCGGGCGCGCCGAAACGGCTGTGGGCGGACCAACATCCGCCGGTGAGACGCAGGCGTTTCTTCATCACGAGGGTGTGATGCAGCCAATCGTTGGCCCCGGCAGCACGGCGTACGACATCAATGACCTTGGGCAAATTGTCGGGCAAGCGCTGCCCATTCAAGCGTTCATGTGGCAAGACGGAGATTGGGATTATCTGCCCTTTCCCTCGCCCGACGCATACTTCAGTGTGGCCGTGGCGATCAACAATCGCGGGCAGATTGTCGGGAGAGCGACCGTTTCAGGGTACGACGAAGCCGTACTCTGGGACGACGAGGGCCCTCACTATCTCAGCGATCTGATTCCATCGGGCTCGGGGTGGGCGAAGCTCGAACGAGCAACCGACATCAACGAGTCTGGGCAGATCGTGGGATGGGGCTACCGATCACCAGTCGGGCCAACCACAGCTTTCTTACTGACTCCGATACCGGAGCCGCACTCGTTAGCTCTATATCTGTTGGGCGCCGGAGTTACGCTGCGATCGCGTCGACCTCGTCACGACAGTGGTCGCGTGTGAACTGTCTGTCCATTGAAGATAAGGGGGACAAACAATGGTCGTCACAGGGCGGTGTTGTTGCTTGCTGTGTATGGCGATCTGCTCTTTGTGCGTGAGCGTTTCGGTGTGTGCCCAGCAATGCCAAACGAAAACGTATACAACGGACGGGGACTTCAACAGCGGATACGCTAACAATGTAGACCGCTCCGGCAGCGGCTCGTTAAGGGTGAACATCATTCCCAAGCCGCTTCCCTATCTATCGGTAGCTCAAACCGGAATAGGGCGCATTGCGCGCATCGACACACGTGATGGACAGGTGGTGGGAGATTACTGGACTACTCCTGGGGCGGGCGCCGAGACAAAGCAACCCTCGCGGACAACCGTGGACCTGTTTGGGAATACGTGGTCTGCCAACCGCAGCGAGAGCGGATATGTGGAGCCAATCGGTCCAATGGGAGCTGTGATGAAGATCGGGCTTGTGGTCGGAGGCTCGGAGGTGAATTCTAACGGAGTGCCGCGTCATCTTGCGCCGCCGTTTGAATACTGTTCGTGCACCGATCGGAACAGTGACGGGTTGATTCGCACCTCATTCGGAAGGGATGAATTCGGTCAGAGCGACTATCTCGCGTGGCCTGGAAACGGCAGCGATGGGGTCGGCGGAGGCGAGGCCGGAGGGCCTGCCATCGTGGAAGATGCCCTGGACGAATGCATACTGGTATACCAGCGCGTCACGGGGACCGGGGTTCGGCATGTTGCTGTGAACGAAGTCGGGCAGGTCTGGGTCGGCGGCAACAGCAATCAGGAATTCAGCCTGCTTGACGGCGAAGACGGACGAATTCTCGCGACGTTCGACGCCGACCGAGGTGGATACGGGGGACTCGTTGACGGCAACGGCGTGCTGTGGTCCGTCGATAGAAACAGCCCCATGGGGATGCTCCGATACGATCCCAAGGGCACCACGTGGACATGTGACGACACGTGGTCATTTGTTGACTCAATGGAGGCCTATGGGCTCGGCCTTGACCGCGATGGCTTTATCTGGAACAGCCGACACATGGACGTGAATCAGGTTGCGAAGTTCGCGGCGGGCGAGTCCGCCTACGAGCTGTTCGCCAACCCGACGGGATCGTTCAGCTACGACCGTGGGGTAGCCGTAACGTGGAATGATAACCATGTCTGGGTTGCGGATAGCGGCAGCAATACCGTCTCTGTCGTTGACAGCAACACGAATGGAACGCCACTCGCAGTCGTGTCCCTCGGTCTCGATGGATTTGGGCCAACGGGCGTGGCCGTCGATTCTGAGGGGCGCGTATGGGCGACCTGCCTCGGATCGAACACGGTCAAACGCATCGCCGGTGATCCACCTGCGGTCGATCTGACGGTCGTCCTCGAGGAAGACGCAGCGCCTTACAACTACAGCGACATGACGGGCTACGTCGCCCTTGGAGCCCACAAGGACGCCATGTGGGATGACGTGCACGACAGCGAAGTCGTGGGCTCCCGATGGACGCGCGTCATGTGGACGGCGGATGAACCGGCGAATACCTCAGTCCGCGTGCAGATTCGGGCCGCGGACGGGATCAATCAAACCGTCCTGACCAAACGCCCGTTCCGGGACGTCGCCAACGGCGTCCCGATCGTCCCCGCCGAGGTGGGCCAGTTCCTGGAGATTCGAGTGGTCCTCGATGGGCATGGATACGCCGATGAGTTCGTTACGCCGGTTCTGTACGATTTGACGGTCACGGGAGATTCGGGGACCGGGCTGGACTGCAACGACAACTTCGTCCCGGACTCGTGCGAGTTCGAGGACTGCAATACGAACTGCATCCCGGACGCGACCGATGTGGCAAACTGCCCGCCGGACGAGGATTGGTGCGCCGACTGCAACGCCAACTTCATCCCAGACGGTTGCGAGACGGATTGTGACGAGGATGGGATACCGGACGACTGCCAGATGAGCGATTGCACCGCGGGTGATCCCTGGTGCGACGACTGCAACCATAACGGCCAGCTCGACGGGTGCGACGTGCTGCTTGCGGTGGATGAGGACTGCAATTGGAACGGCATTCCGGACCACTGCGAGATCCCGGAAGACAGCCGCGCCCCGGGTTGTCCCTTCTTCTGCACGGGAGAGTGTGACCCTGACTGCAACGAGAACGGCATCCCGGATGAATGTGACATCTCCTCGAGCTTCAGTGACGATTGTGATGGTAACGGCAAGCCCGACGAGTGCAGCGGCGACTGCAACAACAACCAGGTGTGGGACGAGTGCGACATCTTCCATGGGTACAGTGAGGATTGCCAGCCGAACGGGGTGCCGGATGAATGCGACATCGCCAACCATACCAGCACCGACCATGATTTGAATGGGAAGCCGGACGAGTGCGAAGACTGCGACACCAACGGGTGGCCGGACGGGTACGACATGGACCACTGCGAACCGGGGGTGGCCTGGTGCGACGACTGCAACAGCAACGGCACTCTGGATGCGTGCGAGGCGGACTGTAACGGCACCGGCGTGCCGGACGATTGCGATTCCTGCGACGAGTTTGCCGGTGACGCCGATCGGGACTGCGATTCCGATCTGCTCGATTTCGCGGCGTTCCAGCGATGCTACAACAGAAACCCGCTGATAGGCGTGTGCGCCTGCGAGATGGACATGGACACCAACGGGGCGGTGGTGTTGTGGGATTACCTCGCCTTCGAGGCCGGCTTCACCGGCCCGGGAAATGCCGATCCGGAACCACTGGGCGACGGATTGGGAGGAGGGGGTGAGAGTTTCGGGGCTTTCGCGGCCGGGCCGGAGTCCGGGCCTGAAGAACCCGAGCCGGCCGAGCCGCCGGCGACGAATGCGACCATCGAATTGCGGCCGGTGGGCGGCGGAAAGGCCGTCACGACGCTGACGGCCAACACCACGTATGAACTGCATTACGCGACCGACGACCTGACGGCCGTCAATTACGTCGCGTTGTTCGGCGTGACGGATTCGGCGGAGAAGGGCCTTTCCGCCGCCGCGCAGGCGGCATCAGGCGACTGGGCGGACGCCCAGTGGTTCGAGTTCCGCTACACCGAGATCGAGGGCGTGGAGTTGGTCCAAAACGGCTGGATGCCGCCCGCATTCGTCCGGCACCAGGTGGTCGAATCGGATTTCCTGGACGCTGCGGCGGAGGACGCGGAAGAGGATGCGCCCCTGGCGGCCGGTCCGTCCGGCCTGCTCTGCACCATCACCACCGGCGAGGCAGGCGAGTTCTACCTGGAAATCTTCTTGTCTCTTCTCGATCCGGTGGCCGACTCGTGCGAGGACGCCTACGGCCTGGCGCAGTTCGAAGTGACACCCTGACCAGCCTTCTTCGGAGTGGTGAGGCCCCCGGCGAGGTGCATCGCCGCGGCGAACGCGGATCGCGGCACCCGGAGGTCGATGGCGTGCTCCGAGACGACTGCCCGGGACGCGGTCAGTGCCGCTGTACATCACCCATCTTCACCTGGACGTCGTGCCGCCGGGGGGGGAAGAACTGCTCCCCACGCGTTTCTTTTGCCTTTTGGCCCGACATTTCACGATCTGGCCCCCACATTTCAGCATTCTGCGCCCACATTTCGGGCGGGCTGGGCACTCTGCACACACTGGGAAAGCGAATTTCCATGCAAATATGCAGATATATGCTGTAGGATATGCACAACCCGCAGCGGGCACAGTCGCCCGGCCCGCCCCGGCCAGCCTTCTGCCGAACGAGTACCACACACGCCGGGCACACCCGCCACATTCGATCTTCTCGGACCGCGCCGCCCGCACGCGGAGCGCAACACAATTGCCTTCGTGCGACTTTTCACAAGTGAAGTGCAGGGCCCACTTCGGCCGACTGTCCCAGTAGCGGAATTCGGCCGGCAGCGGAAAAAAGTCACACTCGGTACTCGATTTCCGGTTGCTTTCCCGCGTGACAGTAGATACGTTGGTGTAGCGTCCGACAGGGAACGTATACATGCACGGTACCCGCAACAACACGCAGACCTTCAGCCTGGCCGATCGGTCGGCCACCGGCTCCGCGGCTGCGCGTCGGATCACCGAAGCGGGTCTGTTCCCCTGCCTGGCTCTACTCGTACTGGTACTCATCCTTATTAGCGGCCGCGTGTAGCGGCAGCGGTGAGGCAAAGGTTCCAGTAAAAACGCTGTGAGAAACCTGAGGCCGACATCCGTTGCCGCGGATGCCGGCCTTTTCTATCACCATCGCCCGGCGGGTGCGTGGCGGCCGGGGCGATCGGAAATGCGGAAATGACGCGAAGAAGCGGATCCAAAGTGGTGGTCGAAGCGCTCACGCGGGCAGGCGTGACAACGGCCTGGGGCTACCCCGGCGGGGCGATCATGCCGCTGTACGACGAGTTGTTGAACTCGCCCATGACGCACATCCTCACCCGGCACGAGCAGGGCGCCATCCACGCCGCCGACGGCTACGCACGCGCCTCCGGACGCCTGGGAGTGGCCATCGCCACGTCCGGACCCGGTGCCACAAACCTGACCACCGGGATCTGCACGGCCATGATGGACTCCGTCCCGCTTCTCTGCCTCACCGGGCAGGTGGCGTCGGCGCTGATCGGCACCGACGGCTTCCAGGAGGCCGACACCTTCAATATCTGCACGCCCATCACCAAGCAGAATTACCTCGTCCGCTCCGTGGACGATCTGCCCCGCGTCCTGGCCGAGGCCATCTTCATTGCGCAGACCGGCCGGCCGGGCCCGGTGCTGGTGGATATTCCGAAGGACGTCCTCCTCGGCCACACGAACGAGCCGCTGCCCGACCACGTGAGCGTTCCCGGATACGAGCCGTCCCCGCGGCTGAATCCGGCGCAGGTTCAGAAGGCCCACGCGCTGCTGCGGGCGTCCTGCCGGCCGGTGTGCATCGTCGGCGGCGGATGCCGCATCGGAAATGCAGTGGACGAGTTTCGCGAGTGGTGCAGGCGCACGCACGTTCCGGTGGTCAGCACGCTGATGGCCCTGGGTTCCGCGGATCCGAGCTACGCCGGGCACCTGGGAATGCTCGGCATGCACGGCCTGCGTCAGGCGAATCGCGCCGTGCACGAGGCGGACCTGGTTCTGGGGTTCGGAAACCGGTTCGACGACCGCGTGACCGGCGCGACCGACCGCTTCGCCGGCCAGGCGAAGGTGGTCCACATCGACATCGACGCCGCAGAATTGGGCAAGATTATTCGAGTGGATGTTCCCATCCACGCGGACCTGAAGTCTGCTTTGGAGGCGTGGAATGCACTCCTGGAGCAGGATCCGATCGAGCCCAAGTCAGACTGGCAGAAGCAGGCATTGTCATACGGCACCGGCTTGATCCGCTGCGAGAGCAGCGAACCCGGCAAGGTGCCGCCGACTGAGGTGCTCGACGAGCTGTTCAGCATCATCGGCTCGTCCGCCATCGTCGCGACGGACGTGGGCCAGAACCAGATGTGGGCCGCCCAGCGATGCCGCGCGGATCACCCGAGGAAGTGGATCACGTCCGGCGGGGCGGGCACCATGGGGTACGGACTGCCGTCGGCCATGGGCGCCCAGATGGCGTGCCCGGATGCACGGGTGGTGGCCATCGTCGGCGACGGCGGGTTCCAGATGACCATGGCGGAGATGGCCACCATTCGGCGAATGAACCTGCCCGTCAAGGTCCTGATCATGGACAACAAGTACCTGGGCATGGTGCGGCAGTGGCAGCAGATGTTCTTCGATCGGCGGTACAGCGCGGTGGATCTGTCCGACAACCCCGACTTCGCCGCGCTGGCCCGCGTGTATGGCTTTGAGGCCTTCACGCTCAGTGAGCGGACCCAGATCCGCGCATTCCTGGAACGCTGGTTATCGTGCAAGGGCCCGGCCCTGCTGCATGCGATCTGTCAAGCGGAAGAAAACGTGTATCCCATGGTTCCGGCCGGGGCCAGCCTGGCGGAAATGGTGGAGGCGCCCCAGTGAAGTTGCTCACATTTGCCATCGTGTTGCGTACCATGTCGGCCCTGCCCCGCGTGCTGATGCTCATCGGGCGGCTGGGCGGCGAGGTGACGTACGTGTCCGCCGCCGACGGCCGGGCCAACGTGGTGGTCAAAGCCCCGAAGCGGGCCGCTCATCGGTTTGCGCCCCAGGTGCGGCGGATTGTCGACGTGATCGACCTGACGGAGCTCCACGTCGTGGCCGGCCGCACGCGCGACCAGGCCGAGGCCGAACGGAAGCGCAAACTCGCCTGACGCTCCGATGCGGCAGTCGGGCGAAACTGGATACGCTACGCACCCCTGGAAAAGAGGAGAACCTGACGGTGAACGTATTGATGGAGAAGGACGCGGACCCCGGCGTACTCATAGGAAAGCGGATCGCAATCATCGGGTTCGGATCGCAGGGCCACGCCCACGCCCAGAACCTGCGGGACAGCGGGTACGACGTTGTCGTCGCCGAGCAGCGGGACGCCGCCGTGCGGGCTCGCGTGGAAGCGGCCGGACTGAAGGTGTTCGACACGCCCGACGCGGTGGCCCAGGCCGACGTGGTCATGATTCTGCTGCCCGATGAACTTCAGAAGGGCATCTACGAGAAGGACATCGCGCCGAACCTGAAGGACGGCGCCTACCTGGCGTTCGCCCACGGGTTCTCCATCCATTTCAAAAGGATCGTGCCGGCCAAGTCGATCAACGTGTTCATGGTCGCGCCCAAGGGGCCGGGGCACCTCGTACGCCGGCAATACCAGGCGGGCGGCGGCGTACCCTGCCTGCTGGCCGTCCAGCAGGATCCGTCCGGCGACACACGAGCCCTGGGATTGGCCTATGCCTGCGGCATCGGAGGCGGGCGGGCCGGCATCCTGGAAACCACTTTCAAAGAGGAAACGGAAACGGACCTGTTCGGCGAGCAGGCCGTCCTCTGCGGCGGCCTGACGGAGCTCATCCGCGCCGGGTTTGAGACGCTGACGGAAGCCGGCTACGCGCCCGAGATGGCCTACTTCGAGTGTGTCCACGAGGTCAAGCTCATTGTGGACCTCATCTACGAGCGCGGCATCACCGGCATGCGTGAATCCATCAGCAACACGGCCGAGTACGGCGACCTGACACGCGGCAAGAAGGTCATCGGCCAGCCGTCGCGGGCGGCCATGAAGCAAATTCTCGCCGATATCCAGTCGGGCGCGTTCGCCAAAGAATGGGTGGCCGAATGCGAGGCCGGCAAGCCGAACATGATGGCCATGGCGCAGAAGGAAGTGAATCATCCCGCCGAGGTCATCGGCCGAAGGCTTCGGGCACTGATGCCGTTCATCCAGGCGGGCAAGTGAATGCCCGGATCCGCCGACCACGGGTCGACCGAGACCGGGCGGGACTGCACGCTCCAGAGACTGTTTCAAACTGAAGGGAAGTGCCATGAGCGACGATCACGTAAGAATCTTCGACACCACGCTGCGAGACGGCGAACAATCGCCGGGGGCCACGCTGGACGCGCACGACAAGCTTGAGATCGCGCACCAACTGGCCCGGCTCGGCGTGGACGTGATCGAGGCCGGATTCCCCGCGGCATCACCGGGCGATCTGGCGGCCGTGCAGCGCATCGCCGAAGAGGTCGGTACGGACAAGGGCCCCATCATCGCCGGACTGGCCCGCGCCATTACGAAGGACATCGATGCCTGCTGGGAGGCCGTACGCGTGGCGAAGAAGCCGCGCATCCACACGTTCATCGCGACGTCGGACATCCATCTCAAGCACAAGCT
>CAZBFW010000006.1:16808-20484 GCA_964491135.1 uncultured Phycisphaeraceae bacterium
ACGTGCCCGGCATCGACCGCTGCATCGTATCCACGCACTGCCACGACGACCTGGGGCTGGCCACATCGAATACCCTGGCCGGCATCCGGGCCGGCGCCCGGCAGGTCGAGGTCACCATCAACGGCCTGGGCGAGCGCGCGGGAAACGCCCCGCTGGAAGAGGTCGTCATGGCTCTGCGTACCCGGCCTACGCTCTTTCCCGTGCGGACCCGCATTGACGCCGCGCAACTCACGCGGACCAGTCACCTGGTGGCCGTTCGTACGGGAATCTCCGTCCCGCCCAACAAGGCCGTGGTGGGCGCGAACGCCTTCGCCCACGAGTCCGGCATTCACCAGGACGGCGTCCTCAAGCACCAGCAGACCTACGAGATCATGAAACCGGAGGACGTCGGCCTGACGCAGAGCAAACTCGTCCTCGGCAAGCACTCCGGCCGGCACGCGTTCCGCAATCGGTTGTCGGAGTTGGGCTACGAGCATCTGACGGACGAGCAAGTGAACCGCGCGTTCGACCGCTTCAAGAAGCTCGCCGACAAGAAGAAGCTGGTGACCGAGGCTGATCTCGAAGCCGTCCTCGCCGACGAGTTCTATCAGCCGCCGCAGGTGTTCGTGCTGGAGTCGGTGCACGTGTCCTGCGGGCTCCCCGCGCTTCCGACCGCCAGCGTCTCCATCACCGGCCCCGACGGAGGATACCAGACGCAGGCCAGCACCGGCACCGGCCCGGTCCACGCAATCTTCACGGCCATCGACCAGATCGTCCCCCTTCAAGTACAGCTTGACGAGTATATCGTCCATGCAGTCACCGGTGGCATGAACGCCCTCGGCGAAGTGACCGTCCGCGTCCGCACCACCGACCCCACCCCCCGCCTCTTCAGCGGACACGGGACGGATACGGACATCCTGGTGGCGTCGGCCAAAGCGTATCTGGCGGCGCTGAACAAAGTGGCCATGACTGCCGGCTATCAGCCCGCGCAACGCGAGTCCAGCGTCGGTGTGGATTCAGGTGAGGGATTGGAGGAAGACGGTATCTGAGCCATGAGCATGACGCTGACGGAAAAGGTGCTGGCCAAGGCCGCCGGGAAACCACTCGTGTCGACGGGTGAGACCGTGCTCGTCGACGTGGATGTGCTCATGACGCACGACGTCTGCGGGCCGGGCACCATCGGAGTCTTCAAACGCGAATTCGGAGACACGGCGCGTGTCTGGAACCCGGATCGCGTGGTGATCATCCCGGACCACTACATCTTCACGACCGATCAGCGATCGAACCGGAACGTGGACATCCTGCGCGAGTTCGTGCGGGAGCAGGGCATCCGGCACTTTTACGACGTGATTGACGACCCGAACGGCGTGTGGCGTTTCGACCCGTCCAAGGGGCCGTTGGCGGCACAATTCGGCTCCCGGTACGCCGGCGTGTGTCACATCGCGCTCGCCGAGAAGGGCCATGCCCGGCCGGGTGAGGTGCTGGTGGGCACGGACTCGCACACGTGCACGGCCGGGGCCTTCAACGCATTCGCCACGGGAATCGGCAACACGGATGCGGCCTTCGTGCTGGGAACCGGCAAGATCCTGTTGCGCGTGCCGGAGACCATGCGGTTCATGCTGGACGGGACGATGCGTCCGGGCGTGATGGCCAAGGACATCATTCTGCACATCATTGGCGAGATCGGATTCGACGGTGCGACGTATCGCGCCATGGAATTCGGCGGGGATGGTGTGGGAAATCTGGACATCGACGATCGCATGACCATCGCCAACATGGGCGTGGAGGCCGGGGCCAAGAACGCCGTCTTTGAAGCGGATGCGCAAACGACGGCGTTTGTGAACGCCCGCATGAGGGAACACGGGACGACTCGGCCGTACGAGGCCGTTTCGCCGGACGACGGGGCGAAATACGTCAGCACACACCGAGTGGATCTGTCCGCGCTGGAGCCGACGGTGGCCGTACCGCCCGATCCGGGCCGGCGAGCCACTGCCCGCGACCTGAAGGACGTGAAGCTCGATCGCGCCTACATCGGTTCCTGCACCGGCGGCAAGGCGAGTGATTTCCTGGCATTCGCGAGTATCGTGCAGGGCCGGCAGGTGAAGATCGACACGTTCGGCGTGCCGGCCACGCCCGCGATCGGGGCATTGCTCAAAGAGAGCCTGCTCAACGGCAAGTCGGTATGGGACATCTTGCGGGATGCGGGCGTGCGTATGACCGAGAACCCCGGCTGTGCCGCCTGCCTCGGAGGTCCGGCCGACACATTCGGGCGGATCAACGAGCCGATGAAGTGCATCAGCACAACGAACCGGAATTTCCCGGGCCGAATGGGCCACCCGGACGGGCAGGTGTTCCTGGCCAGCCCGTACACGGTGGCCGCGTCGGCCCTGGCAGGTCACGTGGCGGACCCGCGTGATTATTTGCAGTCCTGAGCGTGATGGGAGCCTGACCATGGGCAGAGCGATCATCGGCGGCAAGGCATACGTGGTGGGTGACAACATCGACACCGACCAGATCATTCCGGCGCAGTATCTGTCCCTGGTTCCCACGATCCGTGAGGAATACGAGCGGCTCGGTGGCTACGCCCTCAGCGGCCTTCCCGTGGAGAAGTACCCCCAGCGGCTGACGGAGGCGGGCCGGGTGCCTTGTCCGTACCGCGTGATCGTCGCGGGTCGGAACTTCGGCTGCGGCTCGTCGCGGGAGCACGCGCCCATCGCCCTGGGCGCCGCGGGCATTCGCGTGGTGATTGCGGAGTCCTTCGCCCGCATCTTCTTCCGGAACTGCCTCGCCACGGGGGAGTTGTATCCGGTTCAGAGCAGCTATCGGCTCAACGACGGCTTCGAGACCGGGGACGTCGTGGAAGTGGACTTGCGCAGCGCAACGCTGCGGGGGGCGAACTCCTCCTGTGGATACCCCCTCACCCCGCTCGGCGAGGCGGAGAAGGTTGTGGCGGCCGGAGGTCTCTTCCATTACGCCCGCCGCACCGGCCTGGTCCAGGAAAGGAGCGAGGCCTCGTGATCGAGCTCTACGACACTACGCTTCGCGACGGCACCCAGGGCGAGGGCATCAACCTCACCGTTCAGGACAAGCTGCGGATCACGCAGTTGCTCGATGAGTTCGGCGTGCACCTGATCGAGGGCGGCTGGCCGGGCTCGAACCCCAAGGACGTGGAGTACTTTGAGCGCGTGCGCGGGCTGAATCTGTCGCATGCCCGCATTGTGGCGTTCGGCAGCACCTGCCGGCCTTCGCTGCAGCCCGGTGACGATCCGAACCTGCAAATGCTGCTGGCCGCCGAAACTCCCGTCGCCACGATCTTCGGCAAAGCCTGGATCCGTCACGTCACGCAGGTGCTGCGTACGAACCGCGACAACAACCTGCGGCTGGTGGAGCAGAGCGTGGCGTTTCTGAAAGGCGCGGGCCGGCGCGTCATTTTCGATGCGGAACATTTTTTCGACGGGTTCTTTGCGGACCCCGACTATGCCCTGGCAGTGCTCCGCGCCGCGGCGAACGGCGGGGCGGACACGTTCGTGCTGTGCGACACGAACGGCGGCATGATGCCCTGGCAGGTTCGGGAGGCGGTGGGCCGGGTGCGGCAGGAGTTGACGGTGCCCCTGGGCATCCACACGCATAACGACGGCGGTTGTGCCGTCGCGAACTCGATGGTCGCCCTCCACGCCGGCTGCACGCACGTGCAGGG